>NZ_ATLN01000091.1:0-246 GCF_000416195.1 Pseudomonas sp. CFII68 | reverse complement strand
GGCCCGCGGTGGTGGTGCAGATCAGCAGCCAACTCGCCGGCAGCAGCGTGACCCAGACGTAGCGCTGGCGCTTCATCTTGATCAGGACCACGGTGGCGAGCATCAGGGCGATACCGGCCAACATCTGGTTGGAGATGCCGAACAGTGGCCACAAGGTGTTGATGCCGCCCAGCGGATCGATCACGCCCTGGTACAGCAAGTAGCCCCACAGCGCCACGCAACCGGCGGTGGCGATCAGGTTGGCCG
>NZ_ATLN01000090.1:0-12065 GCF_000416195.1 Pseudomonas sp. CFII68 | reverse complement strand
ACCCAACTGTGGGAGCGAGCCTGCTCGCGAAAGCGGCCTGACAACCGACCTAGCTCTGGCGGCTGTACTTCAATCCAACTGTGGGAGCGAGCCTGCTCGCGATAGCGGTACACCCACCAACATCAATGCCCGATCTGCCCCACCTGCGAAAGGTCAGCCCCGTCCTCTGCGTAAACCTGTCGAAACCGCGCGTCAAAATCCTCCGCCAACTGCGCCAGGGTAATTGCCCCCAAACGTTTGAGCAGCAATGCCTGGGCCTCGTCGAACGCATCCGTCAGCACCGCATTCACTGCTTGTTCCACCAAGCATTGCGGATGATCGGTGGACAGGCCGATGGCAAAGATCGACGTGCTGTCCAAGGCCTGGTGGATATCCAGCAACGTCATCTGCGACAGCGGCTTGCTCAAGCTCCAGCCACCGCGATGGCCTTTTTCCGAAGTGACATAACCCTGCTCCTTGAGCAGCGCCATGGTCCGGCGCACCACCACCGGGTTGGTGCCCAGCATCTGCGCGAGGGTGTCGGACGTGGCGGATTGTTGGTGGCGATCCATGTGGATCAGCACGTGGAGCATGCGGGACAGACGGGTGTCGGTTCTCATGAGCGTTGCAGCGTTCTGTGGCGGAGACGGGCGTAAGTATCGCCTGTAATTGCAAAAGTTACGAGATCGTTGACAGTTGCTTTTCAAGGAACTTACGATGTATCGAGACTTTTCAATTCCACCAAAACCACTTTGGAGAATGATCATGCGCTACGACGTCATCATCGCAGGCGGCAGCTACGCCGGTATGTCCGCGGCCTTGCAACTGGCCCGTGCCCGCCGCACCGTGCTGGTGATCGATGCCGGCCAGCGTCGCAACCGGTTCGCTGCCAGCTCCCATGGTTTTCTCGGGCAGGACGGTCGGGCCCCTGGGGACATTGCCGATGATGCCCGTCGCCAGCTAATGGCCTATCCGACGGTGGAATGGGTATCGAACACGGCGGTCAAAGCCAGCCAGGACGCGGGTGGCTTCACTTTGGAAACCCTCGGCGGGCAACGCTACAGTGCCCGGCGCCTATTGTTGGCCACCGGAGTCATCGATGAGTTGCCGGACGTGGAAGGGCTGGCGCAACGCTGGGGGAAAAGCGTATTCCATTGCCCGTATTGCCACGGCTACGAGCTGGAACAAGGCCCCATCGGGGTGTTGGCGACCTCGTCGATGTCGCTCCACCATGCCTTGATGCTGCCCGACTGGGGCCCGACGACGTTCTTCACCAATGGTGTGTTCGAGCCTGACCTTGAGCAACTGGACAGCCTGGCACGACGTGGCGTAACCCTGGTGCCGGAACGTGTCGAGCGTATTGAAGGCGAACGGGCCGACGTTGTGCTGGTCGACGGTCGTGTGATCGCCATCGACGGCCTGTTTGTCCTGCCGCGCATCCAGGTTGCCGGTTCACTCGCGGCGTCCTTGGGTTGCGCGTTTGAAGACGGCCCGCTCGGGGCTTTCATCCAGGCCGACCCCATGACGAGGGCAACCAGCGTCCCAGGTGCATTTGTCTGTGGCGATGCGGCGATGCCGTTCGGCTCGGTTGCGTTGGCTGTTGGCGATGGGGTGAGAGCGGGCTCGGGGGTGCATCGATCACTGATCTTCGATGCACATTGAGGCTTGCCCTTGAGCATTACACCTGTACCGCTCCAGTCATCACGGCGAAGGCGAGCATCACCAGGCTGACGCCCCAGGCCCAGAAGAACGTATAGGCGATGTGCTTGCGCAGCTCTACGCCGGACAACGCCAGCGCCAGGTACACGCTGGGCACCACTGGGCTGATGGAGAATCCGGTGTTCTCGCCGATCAGCATGGCCCGGGCCACGGCCTCGAGGGGGACACCCGCGGCGGCGGCCACGTCCTTGATCACCGGCAGCAGGGCGAAATAGTAGGCGTCCGGTGAGAAGATCATCCCCAGCGGAACGCCGAAGAAGCCGACGATCACATGCAGATACTGGGCAGCGCCCGCTGGCATGATATCGATCAGTGCCAATGCCATGCCATCGGACATCTTCGCGCCGGAGAGCACGCCCAGCAGGACGGCAGCGGCCATCATCACCAGGACCATTTGCAGCGCATCGGAGGCATGAGCCTTGAGGCGTTCGGCCTGGGCGTCCAGGGACGGGAAGTTCAAGGGCAGGGCGATGCCCAGTCCCACCATGAAACAGGCATACAAAGGAAAGATGCCGGTGAACAGGCACGCCAGGATCCCACCGGTCAGCGCCACGTTCAGCCAGTAGCGCAGCTCCCGGGGAGAGAGGGCGAATTCGCGGTCTTGGGGTTGCAGGCTGTCCATGTCACACGTTGCAGCCGCCCCCAGCGACATCGGTTGGCGACGCTGGGCGCGCAAGCCCAATACGGTCGCGACAACGAGCATGCACGTCAGGCCCACCATCTGCACCGGCAGCAAGCCTAGCCACAGTTGGGTGGCATCCAGCCCCGACACGGCGGCGGCGCGTGCAGTCGTTCCACCCCAAGGGACCATATTGATCACGCCGGCCGTGGTGCCAACCAGGCACAACAGCATCGCCGGGCTCATGTTCAGGCGCTTATACAAGGGCAGCAGGGCCGGGATGGTCAGCAAGAACGTGGCGGCGCCGACGCCGTCGAGATGGACCACTGACGTCACCAATACCGTCACCAGCGCCACGGCCAGCGGTTTGCCGCCTGTGCTGCGGATCAGCAGGTTGACCAAGGGATCGAACAATCCCCGGTCACGCATGATGCCGAAGAACAGGATGGCAAACAGGAACAGTGCTGCGGTCGGGGCCACCGTGATCAGGCCGGTCTTGATGAATTCACCGATCTGCCCGAGATTGAAGCCGGCCAACAGGCAAACGATCACGGGAAGGGTTGTGAACGCCACCACCGGACTGATCCTGCGCAGCAATATCAATCCGATAATGGCGAGCATCATCAGGAAACCCAGGGTTGTAATCATGTTGCAGCCTCTCTTTTTTATTGTTGTCGAAGGTTCGCGGGCGGTGAGTCGATCAGCCTTGCGGTCCGGGCAGGCGCAAGGCCAGAAGCAGGTAACTCAGGCTCTTGCCGTGGCGATCAAGACCGCAACTGCGGTTCACACCGCCCTCCAGGGCGTCCTCGAGCACGAAATTCAGCGCATTCAGGTTCGGCAGTTCATAGCGATGCACCTTGGAGGGCTGTCGCGTCGCGAATTGCTCAGCCACTCGGGCGCAGGTCAGTTCCCGTAGCAGCCATGGATAGTGGGCCGGATCGTGGGGGAACAGGGCGATGCTGAGAATGTTGCCTTTGTCGCCAGCACGGGCATGGGCATAGTCGGCAAGGGTGACCAGGTTCATCAGTACCACTCCAGGGTTGTATGGATTTCATCTCGCGGCAGCAGGAAACTGCGGGTGGTAACGGTCTCGGTGAGATGCCGGCGGACGCCACCGCCACCCGCCGGCCCGTTGGTGTAGAGAGACTCGACCTCTGCCAGCAGGGCCTCCACCAACCGTCGATCGGTGTGAGTCAGGCCGATCCGCACGCGCACATCCTCCAGGGCGGGCGCCTGGGCCAGTTGTTGTTGCAGATAACGGCCGCCCTGATCGTTGAAGAGGCTGGCGATCCCGGACAGGTCGATCCAGGGTTGGACCCCGGGTGCCAACTGGTCGAAGCGCTGCAGCAGGATTTCCCGCGCCAGCGCGGCACGCGCCACGGCGCCGGGGCCTGCGTAGGATATTTCCGCCTCACCGAACCAGAGGCTGCGCACACCCGCCAAGCCCTTGAGCGTGTCGGGACGCGGATGACCCAGCAGGCCACTGATTTCAACACGGTCATCGCCCAAGTCCTGTACACGGGCCTGGCCCAGGTCCAGCACGACATCCGGCGTCAGATAGCGTCGAGGGTCGTGTACTTCGTAAAGGAGTTGTTCCTTGACGGTCTGTTCGCTGACCCGTCCGCCGCAGTGGCGGGTCTTGCCAATGATCAGGCGGCCATCCTGATGGATTTCGGCAATGGGGCAGCCGAGATTGGCCGGGTCCGGAACGTCTTTCATCCCAGGATGAGCAAAATAGCCACCGGTGACCTGGGTGCAGCACTCCAGCAGATGACCGGCTGTGGTGGCGATGGCCATTTTCTGCCAATCGTCGGCCGACCAACCCAACCCATGGCGGATCGTCCCCACGGCCAACGACGGATCCGCGACCCGGCCACACAGCACGATGCCAGCGCCCTCGGCCAACGCCTGGGCGATACCGTCGGCCCCGGTGTAGACGTTCACTGAAACCGGGTGCTCCTCGGGACCTGAGGACAACCAGCGTTCGTAACGGGGCGGTGTTTCTTCCAACAGGTCATCACCCAGCACGCAGGCGATTTTCAGTGCAGGGAAGCGGCCCGCCAGCGTCTGGCGCAGTCGTTGCGCGGCCGCCCTGGGATTGGCGGCGCCGCCGTTGGTAATGATCGGGATGCCGGCCTCGATGCACACATCCAGCATGGGCTCAAGGAAATCGAACAGGCGCGCGGAGTATCCCGCCTGCGGGTCCAGGCGCTTGCGTAGCTGCGCCTCGGCCAGGGTCCGTTCAGCCAGCAGTTCCAGCATGATGTAGCGCTGGCCGCTGCGTTGTGCCAGGTCTTGGGCCAGGCGCAGGGCGGCATCGGGTCGATCATTGGCAAAACCGGCGCCGCAGCCGACGAGAATTGTTTTTGTCATGTCGCTTTCCACTGAGGGGTGGCACTGAAGGGTGGCCCCATAGTGGAGAGACTGGATTATTCTGTGAATTTTAAAGATAGAATCAATTGATTCATTAATTTTATGAGTTGGTCATGAACGTTTCTTTTCGTCAGCTTCGTGCCTTCATCCTTATTGCCGAGACTTCGAGCTTTACCCGCACGGCCGAACAGTTGCACCTGTCCCAGCCAGCGCTGAGCTATAGCGTCCGCAAACTGGAAGAGAGCATGGGGTTGCAGTTGCTCGCGCGTAACACCCGCAGCGTCGAGCTGACGCCCGCCGGTGAGCACTTCTTGCCCCAGGCCCGGCGCATGCTGCGGGACATGAACGACGCCGTGCGCGATGCTCGCGACACCCTGAGCCTGAGCCGTGGCACGCTCCGATTGGCAGCCTTGCCCACCGCTGCCGCGTCGTTCCTGCCGATCGCCATTGCTGCTTTCCAGCGTGAAAACCCTGGTGTGACGGTGAGCTTGCTGGACGGCCGCGCCGGGGAAATCATGGGCTGGGTGCAGCGAGGAGAGGTGGACGCCGGCATCAGTTCGTTGCCTGACGATCTGTCCGGACTGAGCTTTGTGCGCCTGCTGGATGACAATCTGGTGTTGCTGAGCCACAAGGAGCCGCAGCGTGACGGCCAGGACGACTGGAAGCGGCAACCCTATATTGCCCTCACGCCTGACACCAGCATCCGGCCCCTGGCAGACGCTGCGTTGCGCTATTTGAACGTCGATCCTGTGCCAGCCTGGGAAGTGGCGCACATGAGCACGGCCACGGCCCTGGTGCGCGAAGGGTTGGGATTTTCTCTGTTGCCGGCCAGTTGCACGGCGGTGTTCAACATCGGTGAGCAGTGTGCTGTGACCGCCATCGACCAGCCGGCGAAACGCTCGATCGGCTTGTTGCAACGCAAGCCGCTGGCCCAATCACCTTCGTTGAGCCAGTTCATGCAGCATTTGCGGCAGGTGCTGCACAAGGACGATGTCAGCCACTGAGGTTGCTCGCGATAGCGATGGCCCGGCCACCGCGCTATTGAGTGCCAAACATCGCCGTCCAATAGATCCCGGCATCGCTTTTCGGATCGGTCGCGTACCCGGCGCCCAATTCGCGGAACTGCGGGTTCATCAGGTTGGCGCAGTGCCCCGGGCTGGCCAGCCAGCCGTCTACGACCTTGAGCGCGGTGTCCTGTCCGGCGGCGATGTTCTCGCCGATCAACTGGCCCAGATAGCCGGCCAGTTCGGCGCGGTCGCCCGGCATGCGGTTGTCGCGGTCCTTGTGGTCGAAGAAATTGTTGTTGGCCATGGCCCGTGTGTGGGTCACAGCGGCCAGGGCCAAGGTGGCGTTCCAGGCCAGCGGCGTGGTGGCGGCGAAGGTTTCGGTGCCACAGCGACGCGGCTGGGTGCGGGCACTGTTGATCAGCTTCAGCAGCTTCTGGCCCTCGGCTTGCCAATCACCCAGGCGCGCCGACAACAGTGGGCGCGCGAGCACGATGCGCCATTCGCGGTCCAGGCGGCTGACGCCGATGTCGACGAACTGCGGGTCGAGTACTACCTGGCAGAAGCTTTCCTGGACGGCTTTCATGGCCGATTGCGCATCGCGCGGCCCGGACAGGCTGATGGCCTGCACATTGACCATTGGATAGGCCGCCCGCGCCAGCGCCTGCTGCAGGTCGCCGATGCCATTGGCCGACAGGATCAGCCGGGAATCCATCGCCAGCGGTGGCAACTCCAGCGAAGCCTGGCCGGCACAGCTTTGGGACTGGCTGCGGTAAAGATTGATGGACTCGACCAGTTGCGTCTCTTCGGTGGCCGCGGCACTGGTGGAGAACACCAGGCCCAGCGACAGCACGACAAGACCCACGACGGATGAAATGGCACGCATGTAAATCTCCCTTGAGCGGACGGCGCCTATGATGCGCAATTTTTGCCCCGCTGGGGCAACGGTATTCACGCTCTCTTGAAATCCCTTGAAACGGCACCGTCGGGTACCGTTCGGGACAATCCTCAGTAGTGGGATCAATTTTCAAGCGAATAAGTCCATTTCCGTCGTTTCAAGGCCATAAAAAACCAGATTATTAGCTCATCCAGTTACCGCCATCGACGTTATACGTCTGCGCCACCACGTATTCGCTCTCCGCCGAGGCCAGGAAAATCGCCATGCCGGTGAGGTCCTCCGCGGTGCCCATCCGGCCATAGGGCACCTGCAGCCCGACCTGGCGCTTCTTTTCCCCCAGCGGCAGGTTTTCGTGGCGGGCGAACAGCGCGTCCACACCGTCCCAATGCTCGCCATCCACCACGCCGGGGGCGATGGCGTTGACGTTGATCCGATGCTTGATCAAATCCAGCCCGGCGGACTGGGTGAGGCTGATCACGGCTGCCTTGGTGGCGCAATAGACGCCGACCAGCGCTTCGCCACGCCGACCGGCCTGGCTGGCCATGTTGATGATCCGGCCGCCCTGGCCCTGGCGGATCATCTGCCGCGCCGCCGCTTGCAGGGTGAACAGCGTGCCGGCGACGTTGATGGAAAACAGCCGCTCGTAGCTCTGGCGGGTGATTTCCACGATGGGCGCCAGGTCGAACAGCGCGGCGTTGTTGATCAGGATATCCAGCTTGCCCACCCGTGCCACCACGGCCGCGATGGCCTGGTCGATCGAAGCCTGGTCCGTCACGTCCATTTTGACCGCGTAGGCGCTATCGCCCAGTTCGGCGGCGGTGGCCTGGGCCCGCTCCAGGTCGATATCGGCGATCGCCACTGTGGCGCCCTCGTTGAGATAGGCCTGGGCGAACGTCCTGCCGATACCACGGGCGGCACCGGTCACCAGGGCACTTTTTCCTTCCAGTCGTTTCATGGGGTTGTCCTTTTCGAAGTACAAAAAAAGTCCTGTGGGAGCAAGGCTTGCCCGCGATGAAGCCAATGCGGTCTCTCAGAAATCGAGGTACCTGTATCGCGAGCAAGCTTTGCTCCCACAGAGGGGTAAACCTTCTAGCCACGGGGCCGGTGCCAATCGTTATTGCTTTGGATACCCGGCCCGCTTCATCTCCCGCTCGGTACTCGATTGCGCCGAGGCCAATGCCTGTTCCACCGTGATCTGTCCGGTGATGGCGGCGGTAAACAGCTTGCCGACGGAGGTACCGATGGCTTGGAACTCTGGAATCGTCACGTACTGGATGCCCACGTACGGCACCGGTTCTGCGGTGGGATGGGCCGGGTCTCGGGCATGCTCAGGCCGGCCTGTTTGAACAGGTCCGTGCGGTAATAGGTGACGGTGCTTTCGCCGTAAAAGGGCAGGGCGTAAAGCGTGTCGTTGACCGAGAGGCCTTGGCGAACGGCAGGGAAGATGTCCTCCAGGTCATACTCGGCAGGCAGGTGGGTCATCGGCTCGAGCCAGTGCTTGGCCCCCCACAGCGGGGTTTCGTAGGTGCCGATGGTCAGCACGTCGAACTGCCCGCCCTGGGTTGCGATGTCGGTGGTCAGGCGCTGGCGCAGGACATTTTCTTCGAGTACCACCCAGTTCAACGTGATGTCCGGGTGCTCGCTCTCGAAGGTTTTCGAGAGTTTTTGCATGCGGATCATGTCGGCGTTGTTCACCGTAGCGATGGTGAGGGTCTCGGTGGCCTGGCCGGCCAGGGCAAACGACAATCCCGCGAACATGACAAGCGCCTTGGGCACTGTTTTCATGAGCTTCTCCAGAGCTGCGCCTGGGCGCAGAATTATTATTGTTGTGGGGGCCGTGGCGTCGGGCTGAGCGGTTCGTCGCCAATGGCAGGCCGATTACAGCAGCGCCCGTGGAGGCCGACAAACGCAGGGAGGATCGTGCGCTGATACTTTTTTAACGCCCTTGAGTGCGGCAGGTGCGGGTTAAAAAAGTATCAGTGGCCGGTCAGGCCGAGGCTGGCGAAGCGCTGCGCACTCGGCGTAAGGTGCCCGCTATAACGATAAAAGAGGCGCGACATGCCTGATCACCGAACGCCCCTGTTCGAGCAGCGACCCGCTGAACTGGAAGTCATCCTGCCTGAGCCCGAACACAGTTTTCGCTGGTACGAGCATGACTACCCGTACCCGATGGCGCGCTGGAACCATCACCCTGAATTTGAAATCCACCTGATCCGCCAGGGCAGCGGCAAACTGTTGGCGGGCGACTACATCGGCCCGTTTGGTCCTGGCCATGTGGCGATGATTGGCCCGGACTTGCCCCACGACTGGATGGGCGACCTGGCGCCGGGCGAGCACCTGCCCGGGCGTGACGTGGTCTTGCAATTCGATGGTGCGACGCTGCTGACCTTGCGCCGAACCCTGCCCGAACTGGGCGATCTGCGGGGCCTGTTCGAACGCGCCCGCCGCGGCCTGGCCTTCGACGGCAACACCGCGCGGCAGGCCGCGTACCTGCTGGAAGCCATCGGCCCGGCCCAGGGACTGGCGCGGTTGGCGCTGTTCCTGGAACTGCTGCACACCCTCAACCAAGCCCCTGGCGACGAGGTCTTGAGCCTGGCAAGCCCTTGCTACGCGCCGACCCTCGATGCGCGCAGCTCCGAGCGCATCCATAAAGCCTTCGAATACCTGCAAGCCGAACTCACCGGCGACCTGCGCCTGTCGGTGATCGCTCGTCAATTGGACATGAGCGAGCCGGGTTTCTCGCGATTCTTCAAGCGCATCACCGGGCACGGCTTCATTGACCTGATGCGCAAGCTGCGGGTCCAGCGTGCCTGTCGCTTGCTGTTGCAGAGCGAAATGCCGGTGACCGATATCTGTTTTGAAGTGGGCTACAACAACTTGTCCAACTTCAACCGGCATTTTCGGATAGAGATGAACCAGACCCCCAGCGAGTACCGGCGGGGCGCTTTTTCCCCTGTTTGATGGAGACGGTCATGTGAGCCCGCCGAGGCCTCGACGGGACAGCCAGCGACGAGCACGATCCACCGCCATCGCGAGCAGGCTCGCTCCCACAGGGGAATTTGTGTCGGACACAGACCTTGCAGTCACCCAGAAACCAGTGTGGGAGCGAGCCTGCTCGCGATGGCGTCAGCACAGCCAACATCAATGTCAGCTGATCCACCGCCATCGCGAGCAAGCTCGCTCCCACAGGGGATTTGTGGTGGCCCCCAGGTTCGGGATTAGTCCGGGACACCCCGTTGATGCTTCTTCAACCGATAGGCGAATTGTGCCCGGCTCAGCCCCAATGAGCGTGCGGCCGCTGCCAGGTTGCCGCTGCTCAGTTGCAGGGCTTCGTTGATCAGCCGTGACTCCAGGCCGTCAATGGAGAAGTCCGAGTCCAGTTGGCTGAGGGACTGGAGCAGGGCCGGTTTTTCCGCAGCGTCGTTGGCGGCCAGGCCCATCGGCGAGAGACCGCCGTGCAGGTCCACGGAGTACGCGTCCACCGGCAGTTGTTCATTGCGAAACAGGTGGACCAGGTCAATCGCCTGGCCTTCTTCGCTGGCGATCAGGCCGCGCTCGATGAGGTTCTGCAATTCCCGCACGTTGCCCGGAAAGTCATAGCGCAGCAGGACCTTCAAGGCGCGCATGGTCAGGCCCATCGGGGTGCGGCCGTATTCCTGGCAAAAGCGCTTGAGAAAGGCATTGATCAGCAGCGGTATGTCATCGCGGCGCTCGCGCAAGGGCGGCAGGGCGATGGGGTAGACGTTGAGCCGGTAGAACAGGTCTTCACGAAACGCGCCGTCCGCCACGGCCTTGCGCAGGTTGATGTTGGTGGCCGCGACGACCCGCACATCGACCTTGATGCCGTGGCCGCCACCGACCCGTTCGATTTCCCGTTCCTGCAAGGCGCGCAGCAACTTGCTTTGCCCGGCCAGGCTCAGGCAGGTGATCTCATCCAGGAACAACGTGCCGCCATGGGCGCGCTCGAAACGCCCGGGGCGTGAATGGGTGGCCCCGGTATAGGCACCGCGTTCGACGCCAAACAGTTCCGCCTCGATCAGGTTGTCGGGGATGGCCGCGCAGTTGAGGGCGATGAACGGACCATCACGTCGGCGACTCAGCTGGTGCAGTTGGCGGGCGAACATCTCCTTGCCGACGCCGGATTCGCCGCTGACCAGCACGGTGGCGGGGGTCAAGGCCACCCGTTGCAAGGCCTGGGTCGCGGCGTTGAAGGCGGCGCTGGCACCGATCAGCGGCTGTTCGCTGTCCGGTAGCGGGGCGGTTCCGGCCACACTGTCGGACTGGCTGTCGGTGCGCGCGACGACCGCTGGCGGTGAGGCGTTGAGGTAATTGAGGTCCTGCTCGACATCGCCCCATTGCTCGGCGGTCTTGCCGACGACACGGCAGCGTTCATGCCCCATGCCTCGGCATTCCACTTCGCGGAAGATCACCAGTTGCCCGAACAGCCCACTGACGAAACCGATGGCGTAGCCCAGTTCGGTCCAGCACACCGGATCCTGACCGGTGCCATAGGCGGCGACATGCTCGTCGGCCTCACAAGAGTGATGCCAGAGAAACTCCCCTTCATAGAACCCGGAGTCGGCATCGAACTTGAAATGCAGCGGCTCGACCTTGGTCATGCCTTCAAGGGTGTGCAGATGCGTGCCGGCGCGAAACACCGCCGCGGCATCGGCGTGGGGCCAGCGTTCGCGAATCAGCCGGGCGTCCCGAGCACCGGAGGAATAGCCGGTGCGGGTGAGCATGCCACGGGCCTGTTCCAGCCCCTGGCGTTCGATGATTTCCCGGCGCAACGCACCGAAGGATGAACTGTGCAGCAGCAACATGCGCTGGTCGTTGAGCCAGATACGGCCGTCGTCGGGGGAGAAAAACAGGCACGCGGTGAGTTCTGCCGTCGTGGGCGAACTGCTGTCGGTCAGCTCTTTGCTGTCACCCCGTGGACGGAAATGCTCGGTGGCGATCCGGTGATCCGGCAACTGGCAGTGGGGATTATTCATTGTTATGCCCCTGATGGCGGGTGATCGAAATGATCATCTGGCGAGATAGTTATTAAGCATAACTTTATCAAATGAACAAGCGGCAGCTGGCCAACGGCCACGTCGGCAGATGCGTCATCAGTCTTGCACTCGATGCAGAGCATTGATCCAGAGCCCTGCGCCAGGTTTATCAAGGCCCGCAGGCAAAACCGGCACAGCGCTTGCTCAAGCACGAGTACGGCGTTTGCGTCGATACCTTCCAGGTGCGGCAAACGATGACAACAACAAAGAGCCGGGAGTGTTAAATGTCTGCATCCAAAAGCCACCTGTTGTCCCAGGTGATCGAGTCGGAATGTGTCTTCAACGGTGACTGGGTGCCTGCGTCGGGTCCGCTGCAATCGATCATTGAACCGGCCACCGGTGAGCGGCTGATGCGCTGTGCCACGGCCGACTCTGCCGACATCGCCAAGGCCAGCCGCGACGCCGCCGTGGCGCAGCCG
>NZ_ATLN01000089.1:0-12465 GCF_000416195.1 Pseudomonas sp. CFII68 | reverse complement strand
GTGGCTGCGCCTGCGACCCACGCCGTTCCAGCCGCTCCAGTCGCCCCGGCAGCTCCGGCGGCTCCGACCCCGGCTCCGGTCGCGGGTGAAGGCCAGGTACAGATTCAGTTTGTCGCCGACTGCTGGACGCAAGTCACCGACGGCAACGGCAAGGTGCTGTTCAGTGGCCTCAAGCGCAAGGGCGACAGCACCGCCATCAACGGCAAGCCGCCATTTGCCGTGCGCCTGGGTTATGCCCGTGGCGCGCAGGTCAGCTACAACGGCCAGCCGGTCGACATCGCTCCGTTCACCAGTGGCGAGACCGCTCGCCTGAAGTTGGGTCAATAAGTCATGCACGGCGAATCTCCAATCAAGCGTCGCGAATCCCGAAAGATCTGGGTCGGCAACGTGCCCGTGGGCGGTGATGCGCCTATCGCTGTGCAGAGCATGACCAACAGCGACACCAATGACGTGGCCGCCACGGTCGCGCAGATCAACCGCCTGGAAGCCGCCGGTGTCGACATCGTGCGCGTATCGGTGCCGGACATGGACGCCGCCGAGGCGTTCGGCAAGATCAAGCAACTGGTCAAGGTCCCCTTGGTGGCCGACATCCACTTCGACTACCGCATTGCCTTGCGCGTGGCCGAGTTAGGCGTCGATTGCCTGCGCATCAACCCGGGCAACATCGGTCGCGAAGACCGTGTCCGCGCGGTGGTGGATGCCGCCCGCGACCGGGGCATCCCGATCCGCATCGGCGTGAACGCCGGTTCCCTGGAAAAAGACCTGCAAAAGAAATACGGCGAACCGACCCCGGCGGCGCTGGTGGAGTCGGCCCTGCGCCATGTCGAACACCTCGAACGCCTGAACTTCCAGGACTTCAAGGTCAGCGTGAAGGCCTCCGACGTGTTCATGGCCGTCGCAGCCTACCGCCTGCTGGCCAAGGAAATCGTCCAGCCGCTGCACCTGGGCATCACCGAAGCCGGTGGGTTGCGTTCGGGCACGGTGAAATCCGCCGTCGGCCTCGGTATGCTGCTCGCCGAAGGGATTGGCGATACCATCCGCATCTCGTTGGCGGCTGACCCGGTCGAGGAAGTGAAAGTCGGCTACGACATTCTCAAGTCCCTGCACCTGCGTTCCCGTGGCATCAACTTCATCGCCTGCCCGAGCTGCTCGCGGCAGAACTTCGATGTGGTCAAGACCATGAACGAGCTGGAAGGGCGCCTCGAAGACCTGCTGGTGCCGCTGGATGTCGCGGTGATTGGTTGCGTGGTCAACGGGCCGGGCGAAGCCAAAGAGGCCCACATCGGCCTGACTGGCGGTACACCGAACCTGATTTACATCGACGGCAAGCCGTCGCAGAAACTGACGAATGACAATCTGGTGGATGAGCTGGAACGGCTGATTCGCCAGAAAGCGGCCGAAAAGGTCGAAGCCGACGCAGCGGTTATCGCGCGCGGTTAAGTCGAAAGATTAAGGAATACACGTGAGCAAGTCCCTGCAAGCCATTCGTGGCATGAACGACATCCTGCCCGAGCAGACGCCCCTGTGGCGTTATTTCGAGGGCACTGTGGCGCGTCTGCTGGATAACTACGGCTATCGGCAGATCCGCATGCCGATCGTCGAGTTCACCGAGCTGTTCAAGCGCTCCATCGGTGAAGTGACCGACATCGTCGAAAAAGAGATGTACACCTTCGACGACCGCAACGGCGACTCCCTGACCCTGCGCCCCGAAGGCACGGCGGCCTGCGTGCGTGCGGTGCTCGAGCACGGCATCACCGGCGGCGGCCAGGTGCAGAAACTCTGGTACGTCGGGCCGATGTTCCGTCACGAGCGTCCGCAGAAAGGCCGTTATCGCCAGTTCCACCAGATTGGCCTGGAGGTGTTCAACCTCGAGGGTCCGGACATCGACGCCGAACTGATCGTCATGACCTGGCGCCTGTGGGGCGAGCTGGGGCTGCGTGACGCGGTCAAGCTTGAGCTCAACAGCCTGGGCACCAGCGAGTCCCGTGGCCGCTACCGTGAAGCGTTGGTGGAGTTTCTTTCCGCCCACCTGGACAAGCTCGACGAAGACAGCCAGCGCCGTCTGAAGACCAACCCACTGCGTGTGCTCGACACCAAGAATGCCGAGACCCAAGCGGTCCTGGTCGATGCGCCGAAAATGGCCGACTACCTCGACGACGAATCCCGTGCACACTTCGAAGGGCTGAAGGCGCGTCTCGACGCCGTGGGCATCCCTTACGTGATCAACCCCAAGTTGGTCCGTGGCCTGGACTACTACAGCAAGACCGTCTTCGAGTGGGTCACCGACAAGCTCGGCGCCCAGGGCACTGTGTGTGCCGGCGGCCGCTACGACGGGCTGGTGGAGCAGATGGGCGGCAAGCCGACTCCAGGCGTGGGCTTTGCTATGGGCATCGAGCGCCTGGTGCTGATGCTTGAAGCCTTGGACAAGGTGCCCGAAGAACTGTCCCGTCAGGTCGACGTCTACCTGTGCGCCTTTGGCGAGGCCGCCGAGCTGGCAGCCCTGTCGTTGAGCGAGCGGATCCGCGACCAGTTGCCCAACCTGCGCCTGCAGATCAACGCCGGCGCCGGCAGCTTCAAGAGCCAATTCAAGAAGGCCGACAAGAGCGGTGCGCTGTACGCACTGATCCTCGGTGACGACGAACTGGCCCAACAAGTGGTAGGTTTCAAACCCCTGCGTGGCCAGGGCGAACAACAAAGCATTGCCTGGGATGCGCTTGCTGCACACCTGGCCACCTGCGTCGTGCAGGGTTGAAGCTGTCAAACAGCCGATTTAGCGATTAAGGAGTATTGGGGTGTCGAGTACCGAAGATGAACAGCTGGCGGATTTGAAGGACTGGTGGACGCGCAACGGCAAGCCGCTGGTCACTGGCGGCCTGTTGGCGCTGGTCATCGTGTTCGGCTGGCAGGCCTACCAGAAATACCAGAGCAACCAGTCGCAAGGCGCCTCGGTGCTCTACCAGCAATTGCTGGAAACCACCCTGACCCCGGACGGAAAGCCTGACGCGGCCCGCGTGGCGGACCTGGCCGGCAAGCTGGACAAGGAATTCGGCGGCACTGCCTACGCCCAATACGGTCGCCTGTTCGTGGCCAAGGTGGCGGTGGACAGCGGCAAGCTGGACGACGCGGCCACCGAGCTCAAAGGTATCGTCGACAAACCGGCCAACCCGACCCTGGGCGAAGTGGCGCGTCAGCGCCTGGCGCAGGTGCTGGCGGCACAGAACAAGGCCGAAGACGCCTTGAAGCTGCTCGAGGGTGATGCCGACAAGGCATTCCTGGCGACACGCGAAGAACTCAAGGGCGACCTGCTGGTACAGCTGGGCCGTGCCGATGAGGCCCATGCGGCCTACCAAAAAGCCAAGGCTGCGCTGTCGGATGAAGCTGCAGTCGGTGGCCTGCAAATCAAGCTGGACGACCTGGCCAAAGGGGATGCGTGACGTGATCCGTTGGAAACATGCAGCATTGCTGGCCCTGGCCATTCTGGCCGCGGGTTGCAGCAGCAACAGCAAGAAAGAACTGCCGCCGGCCGAACTGACCGACTTCAAAGAAGAAGTCGTGCTGCAGAAGCAGTGGAGCCGTTCCATCGGCGATGGCCAGGGCGAGACCTACAACATGCTGGTGCCGGCCATTGACGGCGACACCATCTATGCAGGTGATGTCACGGGCGTGGTGATGGCGATGGACCGCACCAACGGTGACGTCAAATGGGAAAAGGATCTTGAACTGCCTGTTTCCGGCGCCGTTGGCGTGGGTTACGGCCTGGTCATGATCGGCACGCTCAAGGGCGAGATCGTCGCCCTTGACGCGAGCAGCGGTGAAGAGAAATGGCGCGCCCGCGTGACCAGTGAAGTGCTCGCACCGCCGGCTACCAACGGTGATGTGGTGGTAGTCCAGACCCAGGACGACCGTCTGATCGGCCTGGATGCCGCTACCGGCAACCAACGCTGGTTGTACGACAGCACCCCGGCGGTACTGACCCTGCGCGGCACCAGTGCGCCGATCGTCACCAACCGCCTGGCGGTGGCTGGTTTGTCGACCGGTAAAGTGGTGGCCCTGGATGTTTCCAACGGCGTGCCGGTGTGGGAACAGCGCGTAGCGATCCCGCAAGGTCGTTCGGAGCTGGAGCGTGTGGTCGACATCGACGGCGGCTTGCTGCTGTCCGGCGGTACCCTGTACGTCGCCAGCTACCAGGGCCGCGTGGCGGCACTGGACCTGGAAAGCGGTCGTCCGTTGTGGCAGCGCGATGCGTCCAGCTACGCCGGTGTCGCCCAAGGCTTTGGCAGCGTCTACGTGAGCCTGTCTTCGGGCACCGTCGAAGGCGTTGACGAGCGTTCCACCACCGCCTTGTGGAGCAACGACTCCCTGGCCCGTCGTCAACTGTCGGCCCCGGAAGTGTTCTCCAGTTACGTTGCAGTGGGTGACCTGGAAGGTTACCTGCACCTGCTCAGCCAGGTGGACGGTCGTTTCGTCGGCCGTGAGCGCATCGACAGCGACGGCCTGCGTGCCCGTCCGCTGGTGGTGGGCGACATGATCTATGTGTATGGCAACAGCGGCAAACTGGAAGCCCTGACCATCAAGTAAGACTATGCTTGGGGCTAATCCCCCAAGCGGCCTTGTTCACAAGGTTTGCAGGGCTTCTACAGACTGCCCCGAGCACCAGCCGCTGCCTCGCAGCGGCTTTTGTATTTTCTGAAATAACGAAGTGGAGAGCCGCATGGTTCCCGTAATCGCCCTGGTGGGCCGACCGAACGTCGGCAAGTCCACCTTGTTCAACCGCCTGACCAGGACTCGCGACGCCATTGTCGGCGACTTGTCCGGTCTGACCCGTGATCGCCAATACGGTGAGGCCAAGTGGCAAGGGCGTACCTATATTCTGGTCGACACCGGCGGCATCTCCGGTGATGAACACGGCATGGACGAAAAAATGGCCGAGCAGTCGCTGCTCGCCATTGAAGAAGCCGATGTGGTGCTGTTCCTGGTAGACGCCAAGGCCGGTTTTACCGCCGCCGACCAGATGATCGCCGAGCATTTGCGCAAGCGTAACAAGCGTTCCTACGTGGTCGCCAACAAGGTCGACAACATCGACCCGGACATGGCCCGCGCCGAGTTCGCCCCGTTGGGCATGGGCCAGGCGATTCCGATCGCCGGCGCCCACGGTCGTGGCATCACCCAGATGCTGGAAATCGCCCTGGCTGATTTCCCCAAGGACGACGCAGAAGAACCGGAAGAGGGCGAGGAAGAGATCGTTGCCGAAGGCGAGGAAGCCAAGCGCATTCCGGGCCCGAGCGAAAAAGACGGGATCAAGATCGCCATCATCGGCCGCCCGAACGTGGGCAAGTCGACGTTGGTCAACCGCATGCTCGGTGAAGACCGGGTCATCGTCTATGACCAGCCCGGCACCACCCGAGACAGCATCTACATTCCCTTCGAGCGTAACGAAGAGAAGTACACGCTGATCGACACCGCCGGTGTGCGCAAGCGCGGCAAGATCCACGAAGAAGTTGAAAAGTTCTCCGTGGTCAAGACCCTGCAGGCGATCAAAGACGCCAACGTGGTGATCTTCGTGATGGACGCCCGCGAAGGCGTGGTCGATCACGACCTCAACCTGCTGGGCTTCGCCCTGGAAGCCGGTCGTGCGCTGGTCATCGCGATCAACAAGTGGGACGGCATGACGCCGAGCGAACGGGATTTCGTCAAGATCGAATTGCAGCGCCGGCTGTTCTTCGTCGACTTCGCCGACATCCACTTCATCTCGGCCCTGCACGGCACGGGCGTGGGCAACCTCTACGCTTCGGTGCAGAACTCGTTCAAGTCGGCGGTGACCCGCTGGCCGACCAACCGCCTCACCCAGATCCTCGAAGATGCGGTCGGCGAGCACGCGCCACCGATGGTCAACAACCGTCGGATCAAGCTGCGCTACGCCCACTTGGGCGGTGCCAACCCGCCGATTATCGTGATCCACGGTAATCAGATCGAGAAGGTGCCCAAGTCGTACGTTCGTTACCTGGAGAACACCTACCGTCGCGTCCTGAAGCTGGTCGGCACGCCGATCCGCATCGAGTTCAAGGGCGGCGAGAACCCGTACGAAGGCAACAAGAACACGCTCACCGACCGCCAGGTCAACAAGAAGCGCCGCTTGATGTCGCACCACAAGAAGGCCGACAAGAAACGCCGCGACAAGCGCTGATCCAGTCTGGATCTGGGATCTGGGACTGTGAAGCTGTGGAGCTGTGGAGCTGTGGAGCTGTGAAACTGTGGGAGCAAGGCTTGCCCGCGATGAACGATAACGCGGTTTAGCTGTTACACCGCGGCGCGGCCATCGCGGGCAAGCCTTGCTCCCACAGTCTTGCTTACCACAGTTCTGGCTCCCACAGGGCATGAGTCTTCAGCATGAGAAGGGTGCCCTTGGTGGCACCCTTTTTCATGCCCGGCGATTGGGCTATTCTCGAGCTCTCCCGCGCCGCACCAGAGCCGGGTGCAGAGCAGGGACCCTTCATGATCACCAGCAAGTTGCCGAATGTCGGCATCACGATTTTCACCCAGATGTCCCAGCTCGCCGCGCAGACGGGCGCGCTGAACCTGTCCCAGGGTTTTCCCGATTTCGATGGTCCGCAGGCCCTGCGCGATGCGGTCGGCCGGCACATTGCCCAAGGTCATAACCAATACTCACCCATGACCGGTTTACCCGCCCTGCGCCAGCAGATCGCGGCAAAGATCGCCCGCAGCTATGGCGTCAACGTCGATGCCGACCAGGAAGTCACCGTGACCCCTGGCGCGACCCAGGCGATTTTCTGTGCCATTGCGGCGGTGGTCCACAGCGGCGACGAAGTGATCGTCTTCGACCCCAGCTACGACAGCTACGAGCCTGCCGTGCAATTGGCCGGCGGGCATTGCGTGCACGTGCCGTTGGGCCTGGATGACTTCGCCATCGACTTCGAGAAGCTCGGCGAAGCCCTGAGCCCGCGTACGCGCATGATCATCCTCAACTCGCCGCACAACCCCAGCGGCGCCCTGATCAGCCGCGCCGAACTGGATCAATTGGCGACGCTGATTCGCGACCGTGACATCTACCTGGTCAGCGACGAGGTCTACGAACACCTGGTGTTCGACGGCGTCGCCCACGCCAGTGTCCTGGCCCATGAAGAGCTGTACCGCCGCGCCTTCGTGGTCAGTTCGTTCGGCAAGACCTACCACGTCACCGGCTGGAAAACCGGCTACGTGGTGGCGCCAGCGGCCCTGACGGCGGAGCTGCGCAAGGTGCACCAGTACGTCAGCTTCTGCGGCGTGACGCCGTTGCAGTACGCCCTGGCCGACTACATGGCCGAGCATCCGGAACACGTCGATGAACTGCCGGACTTCTACCAGGCCAAGCGCGACCTGTTCTGCGATCTGCTGGCGCCGTCGCGCTTCAGCTTCAAGCGCGTGACCGGCACTTATTTCCAGTTGGTGGATTATTCGCAGATTCGCCCGGACCTGAACGACGTCGACATGGCGGTGTGGATGACCCGCGAGCATGGCGTGGCGACGATTCCGATCTCGGTGTTCTACCAGCACCCACCACAAGGCCAGCGCCTGGTGCGCCTGTGCTTTGCCAAACGCGAGGAGACGCTGCGCGAAGCAGCGCAAAAGCTATGCGTGATTTGAGCACATTGCCGGACCTCGACATTGCCCTGGTCCAGACCACCCTGGCCTGGCACGACCGCCGGGCCAACCTGGAACATTTCGAAGCGTTGCTGGAGCAGGCACGCGGGGCCGATTTGATCATCCTCCCGGAAATGTTCACCACGGGTTTCTCCATGGAATCCGAGGCACTGGCTGAGCCGGAGAACGGCCCGACGCGCCAATGGCTGAAGGCCCAGGCGGCGAAGCTGGACGCAGTGATTACCGGCAGTGTGATCATCCAGGCCGCTGACGGCAGCCATCGCAATCGCCTGCTCTGGGCGCGGCCGGATGGAGAAGTGCTGCATTACGACAAGCGCCATCTGTTTCGCATGGCGGGGGAGCACAACCACTACACCCCGGGTGAGCGACAGGTGCTGTTCGAGCTCAGGGGCTGGCGGATTCGTCCGCTGATTTGCTACGACCTGCGCTTCCCGGTCTGGAGCCGCGACGCCGAGGACACCGACCTGCTGCTGTACACCGCCAACTGGCCCGGGGCGCGGCGTCAGCATTGGAACCGGCTGTTGCCGGCCCGGGCGATCGAGAACCTGTGCTACGTGGCGGCGGTAAACCGTGTTGGCACCGACGGCAAGGGCTTCGCCTATACCGGTGACAGCCAGGTATTGGATTTCCAGGGCGAGAGCTTGCTCAGCGCCGGTGAGGCGGATGGTGTGTTCAAGGTGTGCTTGAACGCAGCGGACCTGGCGGCGTATCGCACGCGGTTTCCGGCGAACCTGGATGCCGACTCGTTCGAATTCATCTAACTGAAACGTTTCAACCCTTCAGGAACGGTGTTGCGTGCCGATAACCGGTCAGCCAAGGAGAAGTCCCTATGACCAGTATCAGCGCAACCACCGTCAACCCGTACCCGACGTCGGCCCCTAAAGTCTCTATCAAGGGGGCGGAAGAGGAAAAAGCGGTCAGCCCTGTCGCCTCGACTGAAACCGATGACGACAAAGACAAGACACTGCAGGTCGATACCCGTGGCGCAAACGTCGCCGGTGCGGGTGCCGAGGCGGGTGGCAGCATCATCGAACAGTTGAAGAAGCAGATCGAGCAGGCCGAAAAACTATTGGCCCAGCAGCAGGCCCAACTGGCCCGCGTGCAGAAGAGCCAGGCCAGCGAAGAGCAGAAAGCCCAGCAGGCCATGGCCCTCCAGACCCAGATCATGGGCACCCAGGCGACATTGCAAACCCTGCGGGCATCGTTGCTGCAGGCGATGACCATCTCGATCGATACCCATGCCTGACATCTCGGTCGTCTAGTAGGGCCCCTTCGCGAGCAAGCCCGCTCCCACAGGAGATTTCTGCCAGACACAGAGTTTGTGTCCGCCGCAGATCCATTGTGGGAGCGGGCTTGCTCGCGAAGAGGTCGGAACAGCCACCCCAAAATCAAGCCGAATAAAAAAGGCCCCAGGGTTCACACCTCGGGGCCTTTTTGATTTTTCAGCGACCGATCAGGCCGCCTTGGCTTCCGGCTGGCTCAGCGACCGGTTCAGTGCACTGAACAGCGCCTTGAAGCTGGCCGTGGTGATGTTTTCATCGATGCCCACGCCGTGCACCGCACGCTCGCCGTTGACCCGCAGTTCGATGTACGCCGCCGCCTTGGCATTGGTGCCGGCGCCGATGGCGTGTTCGTTGTAGTCCATGATCTCCACCGGAATTGGCAGGCCGGCCACCAGCGCTTCCAGCGCGCCGTTGCCCTTGCCGCGCCAGTGCAGGTTGGTCTCGCCCTGGCCCTTGCTCGCCACTTCCACTTCCACGGCGCTGTTGCCGTTTTCTTCCTGCAGGCGATGGCTGACCAGCGCGTACGGAGTGTTGGCTTGCAGGTATTCACGCTGCAGCAAGGCGTGGATCTGCTGGGCCGTCATTTCCAGGCCCAGGCGATCGGTTTCGCGCTGTACCACCTGGCTGAATTCGATCTGCATGCGACGCGGCAGGCTGATGCCGTATTCCTGTTCCAGCAGGTAGGCGATGCCGCCCTTGCCCGACTGGCTGTTGACGCGAATCACTGCCTCGTAGCTGCGGCCGATGTCGGCCGGGTCGATCGGCAGGTATGGCACTTCCCACAGACCGTCCGACTTCTGCTGGGCGAAGCCTTTGCGGATGGCGTCCTGGTGCGAGCCGGAGAACGCGGTGTGGACCAGGTCGCCAACGTACGGATGACGCGGGTGCACCGGGATCTGGTTGCATTCCTCGACCACTTTGCGCACGCCGTCGATGTCGGAGAAGTCCAGCCCGGGGTTGATGCCCTGGGTGTAGAGGTTCAGCGCCACGGTCACCAGGTCGACGTTACCGGTGCGTTCGCCGTTGCCGAACAGGCAGCCTTCGACACGGTCGGCGCCGGCCATCAGGCCCAGCTCGGTAGCGGCCACGCCGGTGCCACGGTCGTTGTGGGTGTGCAGGCTGATCAGCACGCTGTCACGACGGGTGATGTTGCGGTGGAACCACTCGATCTGGTCGGCGTAGATGTTCGGCGTGGCGACTTCCACGGTAGCGGGCAGGTTGAGGATCACCTTGCGCTCGGGCGTCGGGTTCCAGACTTCGATCACCGCGTCGCAGACTTCCTTGGCGAATTCCAGCTCAGTGGCGCTGAAAGTCTCTGGCGAATACTCGAACTGCCACTGGGTTTCCGGCTGCTGCGCGGCGTATTTGACGAACAGCTTGGCCGCGTTCACCGCGATTTCCTTCACGCCTTCCTTGTCCTGGTTGAACACGATGCGGCGGAACGACGGGCAGGTGGCGTTGTACAGGTGGACGATGGCTTTTTTCGCGCCGCGCAGGGATTCGAACGTACGGGCGATCAGGTCTTCACGGGCCTGGGTCAGCACCTGGATGGTGGTGTCGTCCGGGATGTGACCTTCTTCGATGAGGGTACGCACGAAGTCGAAGTCGGTTTGCGAAGCGGCTGGGAACGATGCTTCGATTTCCTTCACACCCACCGCGACCAGGGTTTTCCAGAAGCGCAGCTTCTTGACCGCGTCCATCGGCTCGATCAGCGACTGGTTGCCGTCGCGCAGGTCGGAGCTGCACCAGATCGGCGCGGCGGTGATGGCCTTCGACGGCCAGGTGCGATCCGGCAGGTTGATGGTCGGGAAGGCACGGTATTTGGAAGACGGGTCTTTGAGCATGCTCATGGAGAAATCCTTAATGTCGTGGCCGGAAAAAGGCGGCCTGCCGGTGGTTCGATGGGGGTGGCTTCACAGCCGGGACGAGGCGCCGCGATTCAGCCCGGCAGTCGTGCGCTGACGAGGCACAGGCTGCGGTGCTGGCGAAGCTGAATGAGGGTGTGAGAGGTTTTCATGCCTTCAACCCTAACCGCGTGGGGAGAGGATCGCAAGCAGTCGGAAAAAATTGAGAGAAGTTCTGCTTTTAGGCGGGTTTGCGAGATTTAATCGCGTGACTATCAGGTATTTGTAGTTTTATTGCGTCGATGCTTGTCACTCGGCAATCCATGGCGAAGAGTTGCGATGCCGCTGGCCCTTTCGCGAGCAAGCCCGCTCCCACAGGGGAATGTGGATGATTTCAGAATCAACGCTGTACCTGTGGGAGCGGGCTTGCTCGCGAAGAGGCCAGTAGCCTCACCGCAAAAGCTCAGGGTTGGAAAGCCCCGATAAAAATCGCCGGATCCACCCGCGCATCGTTCAGGCTGATGTTCCAGTGCATGTGCGGTCCGGTCGCCCGGCCGGTGGCGCCGACCTTGCCCACCACGGTGCCCCGGGCCAGTTGCTGGCCGACCTTCACGTCGATCTTTGACATGTGGCAGAACATGCTGATGAAGCCCTGGCCATGGTCGACGAACACGGTGTTGCCATTGAAGAAGTAATTGCCGGTGAGGATCACCTTGCCGGCGGCCGGGGTCTTGATCGGCGTGCCGGCGGGCACGGCGAAGTCCAGGCCGGCGTGGGGGTTGCGTTCTTCGCCGTTGAAGAAGCGGCGCACGCCGAACTTGCTCGACAGCGGGCCGTTGACCGGTTTGTCCAGCAACAGGTTGCTGGGGATGTTCGGGCTGAAGCTGCGGTAGGCCTTCAGTTGCACCGCCAGTTCGGCCTCGATGCGTTTGAGGTCCGCCGGGTTCGGGTTGACCTGGCGCTTGTTCTTCAGGGTGATGTGTTGCTCGGGGTACTTCTTGTAGCCGACCACGAACGGCTGGGTGCCGCCGCCACTGCTGATCTGTTGCGTGCCGGGCTGCACCGTCAGCGGGATGCCGACAATCGCCAGCCAGTTGTCCTGTTCCTTGACCACCAGCACCGGCTTGCCCTGGTAACTGGCTTTCGGTGCCTTGGCGGCGCTGCCCAGGTCCACCACGGCCACGCCGCCGGGCACCGGTTTGTTCAGCAGGCGGGTGATGTAACTGTCGGCGTGGGCGTTGAAGGTCAGGCACAGCAAGAGCAAAGGGGCGAGATATCGCGGCATGAATCAATCCAGTAAAGAAAGGGTGACCGGCGTCAGGTGATTGTCTTCGACCCGCACCAGCAATTCGCCTTCGCCGAGCTTGGCGGTCAGGCGCTGGCCGGTCTGGGTTTGCCCGGCACTGCGGATCGCCTTGCCGCGTTCGTCGAGCAAAATGCTGTAGCCCCGGCCGAGGGTCGCCAGGGGGCTGACGATGTGCAGCGTCTGCATCTGGTTGTGCAATTGCACGCGGCGCGTCTTGAGGCCTTCGCGCATGGCCCGGGGCAGGCGTTCGGCCAGGCTGTCCAGGCGCTGGCGCAGCAAGGCCAGTTGCCGGCCCGGATGTTGCCCGGCCAGGCGGGTTTCCAGGCGGATCAGGCGTTCGCGGCGGGTATTGAGGCTGCGTTCGAACGCCCGG
>NZ_ATLN01000088.1:0-65809 GCF_000416195.1 Pseudomonas sp. CFII68 | reverse complement strand
CCATAAGCCGCCGTTACCACAAAAATGGATATACACACCAACCAAAAAAAAACGGCGCCTTTCCATTTCTGAAAGAAGCGCCGTTTTTTCTAAGTTGAGCAGCATTACGGCCATTGGCCGAGTTTCTGTTCAACCGATCATTGCATCCATGGCGGAGGCGGCTCTTCGGTCTTGCCGGGCGGGGCATCGTCGGCGGCGCGGACAGCCTGGCGGCGTTCCTCGTCCAGGCGGGCGGCCTCGATCTCGCGCATGATCCCGCCGACATCCGCCAGTTCTTCCGGCTCGTCGAACTCGCCGGTCAGCATGCTGGCCGGGTGCAGGGTGCCGGCTTCGTACAGCGCCCACATTTCCTTCGCGTACTTGGTGCGCTTGAGCTCCGGGGCAAACCGACCGAAGTAGGACGCCATGTTGCCCACGTCCCGCTCCAGCATGCTGAAGGCATGGTTGTTACCCGCAGCATCCACGGCCTGCGGCAGGTCGATGATCACCGGCCCGGTCGGCGTGAGCAGGACGTTGAACTCCGACAGGTCGCCGTGCACCAGACCGGTACACAACATCAGCACGATCTGGGAAATCAGATAGGCGTGATATTCACGGGCCTGGTCCGGCTCCAGCACCACATCGTTCAGACGCGGCGCTGCATCGCCGTACTCATCGGCCACCAGTTCCATCAGCAGCACGCCTTCAAGGAAGTCGTACGGCTTGGGCACGCGCACACCTGCGCTAGCCAAG
This sequence comes from Pseudomonas sp. CFII68, assembly GCF_000416195.1. Lineage (NCBI taxonomy): Bacteria > Pseudomonadati > Pseudomonadota > Gammaproteobacteria > Pseudomonadales > Pseudomonadaceae > Pseudomonas > Pseudomonas sp. CFII68. Next base: position 65,077 of record NZ_ATLN01000088.1, on the reverse strand, counting down.
CGGAACAGCGCCGCTACTTCAGCATTCTGCCAGGCGTCCTCGGTTTCCTTGCGCCCGAACTTCGAGCCCTTGGCCATGGCCCGGGCCTGACGGCTGTTGCGGACCTTGCGGCCTTCCTGATATTCGGCCGCCTGACGAAAGCTTCGCTTGTTCGCCTCCTTGTAGACCTTCGCGCAACGTAGCTCGTTACCGCAGCGCACCACATAAACAGCTGCTTCTTTACCACTCATGAGTGGGCGCAGCACCTCGTCGACCAGACCGTCCTCGATCAGGGGTTCAATGCGTTTTGGAGTCTTCATCAGCTTTTATTGTGGGTCCTTTATTACCAAACACGCGAATGACAGTCGTTATACGGCAATCCTTCCTCCACGGGGAGGGGTTGCCGACCTATGAACCTGTGATGCACACAATGTGCCGGATCAATCGACCGAGCCGAATCATAGCCGAGACCGAACCTGACATTGCTAACTGAATGCCCGGGCATTTGCGACAAGAGCTGACAGTCATGTCTACCATCGGCTGTAGGAAAGTGCGACGACTCAATGTTTGAACAGTTCCCCCGGCGTAAACCCGAACATCCCCTTGAACGCCGCAATGAACGCGGACGTTGAATCATACCCGCAGGACAACGCAGCGCTGGTGACGCTGTCGCCCTGCTCCAGCGAGCCCAGGGACGACAACAAGCGCATGCGCTGGCGCCAGGCGCGAAAGCTCAGGCCGGTCTCGCGCTGGAACAGGCGCATCAAGGTTTTTTCCGACGTGCCCAGGCGCTCAGCCCAGGCGTGCAAGGTGACGTTCTGCTCAGGCTGTTCGATCAACTCGTTACACAGCCCCAGCAGACGGGCATGTCGTGGCAGCGGCAGGGAGAATCCCACCTCCGGCAAAGTCGCCAACTGGTCCAGCAACACCTGCACCAACCGTTGTTCCTGGGTATCGCCTTGCGGGTAATCGACCGGAAGCTGACAGAACACCTTGATCAACTCACGGGCCAGTGGCGTGACTTCCAGCACCCGGCAACGCTCATCGGCCCAGGGGCAGGCGTGGCGATGCACATACAGGCTGCGCATTTCCGCTCGGGTGGAGGTCACCACATGGTGTTCCAGGTCGGCCGGGATCCAGATGCCCCGTTGTGGCGGGGCAAAGAAGCTACCCGCTGCGGTGTGTACGCCGAGAACGCCGCTGATGGCGTAGGAAAACTGCACCCAGTCATGACGATGGGCTTGCGTCCAGGAACCGGCGCTCAAGCTTTCGACACGGGCGTACAGCGGCCTCGGCAATTGCGCCAGGTCGGGGATGCGGCGTTCGAGCTGTTGGTGTCCGTTAGGCGGCATTGATTGGCCTTATGTCGCAAGACGACTGGTAAGGACGACGTTAGGCTAAGTCGACTTTTCTTACAACTTGCGGTGCCCTATGCACATCTTCAGACACCTCAAACGCATGGTGACCGACTGGTTCCTGTGCGGCATGTTGCTCGCCACGCTGCTGGCGTACTTCTTTCCAACCTTTGGCGCCACGGGCGGCGCCATGCATGCCGAATGGGTGGTCAACATCGGCATCTTCGTGGTGTTCTTCCTGCACGGGGTCAACCTGTCCGGCGAACAGATCCGCCACGGTTTGAAGAACATCCGCCTGCATGTGATGGTGCAGGGTTTCACCTTTGGCGTGTTTCCGTTGATCTGGCTGCTCAGCCACTGGCTCGTCGGCAGCCATGTGCCGGCGCTGCTGATGCTGGGGTTCTTCTACCTGTGCGCCCTGCCCTCGACCATTTCTTCCTCGGTGGCGCTGACCGGCAGTGCTGGCGGTAACGTGCCCGCGGCGATTCTCAACGCGAGCCTGTCCAGCGTACTGGGGGTTTTCCTGACACCGCTGCTGGTCAGTTTCGTGGTCGGCAGCGGCGCCGGCGGCATCGACCTGGGGTCCACCTTGCTCGACCTGTGCATGATGTTGCTGCTGCCACTGGTGCTGGGGCAGTTCCTGCGGCGTTGGTTGGCTGGCTTTTTCGGCAGGTACAAGCGCTACACCAGCATCATCGACAAACTGGTGATCCTGCTGCTGGTCTATGCGGCATTCTGCAATTCGATGGTGTCCGGCATCTGGCAACAGCAAGGCCACGGCGTGCTATTGAGCGCAGTGTTTGGCAGTGCCGTGCTGCTGGCGATCATCTTGTGGGCGACCACCCGCACCGCCCGCGCCCTGCAATTGCGCAGCGCCGATGAGGTTGCCGCGGTGTTCTGTGCCAGCAAGAAATCCCTCGCCGCCGGCGTGCCCATGGCCGCATTGATTTTCGGCAACCATCCCGGCCTGGGGCTGATCTTGCTGCCGATCATGATCTATCACCCGCTGCAGTTGATCGTCTGCTCGATCCTCGCCGAGCGCTACGCCAGCCATCACCGGGAACTGGCGTCCCGCCAGGACGGCGCCGTCCTCAGCGCTCGATAATCGCCGTCACGCCCTGGCCCGCGGCGGCGCAGATGGAGATCAAGCCGCGACCTCGCCCGGCCGCATCGAGCAACTTGGCGAGGTTGGCGACAATGCGCCCGCCCGTGGCGGCAAACGGGTGCCCGGCGGCCAGGGAGCTGCCCTTGACGTTCAACCGGCTGCGGTCGATGGACCCTAGCGGCGCATCGAGGCCCAGGCGGGTCTTGCAGTAGTCCGGGTCTTCCCAGGCCTTCAGTGTGCACAACACCTGGGCGGCGAACGCTTCGTGGATCTCGTAGTAATCAAAGTCCTGCAAGGTCAAGCCGTTGCGCGCCAGCAACCGCGGCACGGCGTACACCGGGGCCATCAACAGCCCTTCGGCGCCATTGACGAAATCCACCGCCGCCGTTTCGCCGTCGCGCAGGTACGCCAGGATCGGCAGGCCTCGGGCCTTGGCCCACTCTTCGCTGCCCAGCAGCACCAACGAAGCGCCATCGGTCAGTGGCGTGGAATTACCCGCGGTCATCGTGCCCTTGGCACTTTTTTCGAAGGCCGGCTTGAGGGAAGCGAGTTTTTCCGGGGTCAGGTCCGGGCGCAGGTTGTTGTCCCGGGTCAGGCCAAGAAACGGTGTCATCAAGTCATTCTGCCAACCTTCGGCATAGGACGCGGCCATTTTCTGATGACTTTCCAGGGCCAACTGGTCTTGCGCCTCCCGGGGGATCTGCCAGGTCTGGGCCATCAATTCACAATGCTCACCCATGTTCAGGCCGGTGCGCGGTTCGTTGATGCGCGGCAGGTCGGGGACGAGGTGCTGAGGGCGCAACTGTAGGAAGGTCTTGATCTTGTCGGCGGTGGTCTTGGCGCGATTGGCTTGCAGCAGGATCCTGCGCAGCCCTTCATTGACCGCGATCGGCGCGTCCGAGGTGGTGTCGACGCCGCCGGCAATGCCGCTGTCGATCTGCCCCAGGGCAATCTTGTTGGCCACCAGCAGCACTGTCTCCAGCCCGGTGCCACAGGCCTGTTGTACGTCATAGGCCGGCGTCATCGGTGACAGCCGCGAGCCGAGCACACATTCGCGGGTCATGTTCATATCCCGGGAGTGCTTGAGCACCGCACCGGCAGCCACCTCGCCAATGTGCAAGCCATGCAGGTTGTAGCGTTCGATCAGCCCCTCGAGGGCAGCCGTCAACATCGCCTGGTTGCTGGCGGTGGCATAGGGCCCGTTGGAGCGGGCGAACGGAATGCGGTTACCACCGATGATCGCGACGCGGCGTAGTTGTGTCATGAAGAACTCCCTGTGTAGGTCTAGTGCCCTGTGAAGACTCAACCGAACCCTGTGGGAGCAAAGCTTGCTCGCGATGGACGATGACGCGACCTACCTGAAAAACGCGGTGTCTGCATCGCGAGCAAGCTTTGCTCCCACAGGGATTCGGTGCCCTGAAAAAAGCGCTCCCGCTCAAGCTTAGGCTTTATCTCGCCGATCGAACGACTGATTGCCAATCATGGTCCACACTTGGAACCTCATCAGCCGGAGTGTGTTCCATGTCTGACCGTTATATCGACTTCGCCAATTCGCCCATTGGCCGGCGCATGGTCGGGTCCCTCGGCCTGCCCTCGCCGGTGCGCCTGGAGCGCTGGCAGGCCGGGCGCCTGCGGCCGATCGAAGGCGCATTGCTGCTGGGCGGCGGGCCGTTGACCGAACAGATCGGCAGGTTTGCCAAGCGCCTGACCGACACCATCTTCATCTACGGCGGCGAGCCGACCCTGGCCACCGAGTGGATCCCCGGCCATGGCCCGAAAATCAAGGCGGTGGTGTACGACGCCAGCCATTTGGTGCAGGCCGACCAGCTCAAGCAGCTGCGGGAATTTTTCCAGCCGCTGATGAAAAACCTCGACCACAGCGCCCATGTCGTCATCCTCGGTCGCGCGCCGGAAAGTCTTGCCGACCCGTTCGCCGCGAGTGCCCAGCGGGCGTTGGAAGGTTTCAGCCGCTCCCTGGCCAAAGAGTTGCGCAACGGCGGGACGCTGCAACTGTTGTACGTCGGCGACGGCGCCGACGCCCAGTTGGAGGGTGCGCTGCGGTTTTTCCTGTCGCCCAAGAGCGCTTTCATTTCCGGGCAAGTCATTCGCCTCAACGCCTGTGACACCCAGGTCCAGGACTGGACCCGACCGCTCACGGGGCTCAAGGCGCTGGTCACTGGCGCAGCCCGCGGGATCGGCGCCTCCATCGCCGAAACCCTGGCCCGCGATGGCGCCGACGTGATCCTGCTGGACGTCCCGCAAGCCAAGACCGACCTCGACGCCCTGGCGGCACGCCTGAGCGGACGCAGCGTCACGCTGGATATCTGCGCCGAAGACGCCGCCACCCAGTTGATCGAGCACCTGCCCGACGGCGTCGATATCGTGGTCCACAACGCCGGCATCACCCGGGACAAGACCCTCGCCAACATGACCCCGGAATTCTGGGACGCCGTGCTGGCCGTCAACCTCAATGCCCCGCAAGTGCTGACCAAGGCCCTGCTCGACAGCGGCACCCTGCGCGACAATGGCCGGGTGATTCTGCTGGCGTCCATCAGCGGCATTGCCGGCAACCGTGGGCAGACCAACTATGCGGCGAGCAAGGCCGGGCTGATCGGCCTGGCCCAGGCCTGGGCGCCGCTGCTGCAGCCACGCGGCATCAGTATCAACGCCGTGGCGCCGGGCTTCATTGAAACCCGCATGACCGCCGACATCCCCTTCGCCTTGCGCGAAGCCGGGCGACGCATGAGCTCCCTGGGCCAGGGCGGCCTGCCCCAGGATGTCGCCGAAGCCGTCGCCTGGCTCGCACAACCGGGCACCGGCGCCGTGACCGGCCAGGCCCTGCGGGTGTGCGGGCAAAGCCTTCTGGGAGCGTGACCATGACGATCCAATGGCACGAAGTCAGCAGCCCGCCATCGATGTCCGGGCTTTATTCGAAAGCGGCGACACGGCGCAAGGTCACCGGAGCGACCTTGCCCGAGGAAGGCCTGCGCCAGGTGCTTCAGGTCGACCCGCAACGCCTGGCGGCCTATCGCAAAGTCTGCGGTTTCATCGATAACGGACTGCTGCCGCCGACCTATCCCCACGTCTTGGCGTTCGCCCTGCAAATGCAATTGCTCACTGCCCGGAGTTTTCCATTTCCGCTGCTGGGGCTGATCCACTTGAGCAATCGCATCCGCGTATTGCGGCCCATGGGCGGGGTTGGCCAGGTGCGGGCCAGCGTCCATGTCGAAAATCTGCAAGCCCACCCTAAAGGTGCGGTATTCGACCTGGTGACTCGCCTTGATGATCAATTGGGGCCGCTATGGGAGGCCCAAAGCCAGATGCTGTGCAAAGGTGTCCAGCTCGACGGGGCACTCGTGGAGGATTCACCGCAGGCCAGCCTGCCCTTGATTGAAGTCGCGCACTGGACCGCACCGACGGACATCGGTCGGCAATACGCCAAGGTGTCTGGCGACTACAACCCGATTCACCTGAGCGGCATCAGCGCCCGGTTGTTCGGCTTCCCCACTGCCATCGCCCATGGTTTGTGGAACAAGGCCAGGACCCTGGCGGCGCTGGATGACCACCTGCCCGAGGCCAACATCGAGATCGATGTGACCTTCAAGAAACCGGTGCGCCTGCCCAGTGAAGTCACGCTGCTGGCGAGTGCGGCGGGGTCCAGCGGGCAACTGCAACTGATGGGGGCTGGGGAGTTGGAGCATATGGTGGGAGAGTGGCGGCCGGTGGCCTGAGCAGAATAAATGGCCTCCACACCCATCCACTGTGGGAGCGAGCCTGCTCGCGATAGCGGTGGGTCAGCTTGCATCCAAGTTGGATGTGCCGCCGTCATCGCGAGCAGGCTCGCTCCCACAGTTGTTCCGGGGTGTTCACGGGGCATGTATTCACCCCAAATCCCTGTGGGAGCGGGCTTGCTCGCGAAAGCGGTGGGTCAGTCTGAATCAATGTTGACTGTGCAACCGTCTTCGCGAGCAAGCCCGCTCCCACAGTTATTCAGCGCGGTGGGTAATTGGACAGGATCCGCCCCACCGTCTCGCGCACGGCCGTGTTGCGGTCGGTCGGGTTGGGCGAGTTGCTGAGCAGCTGTTCATCACTGCCACGCCACACCAGCTTGCCGTCCTTGCCATCGAGCAGGTCGATCTGCACGGTGGCGACCTTGTAGCTGATGTTGCGGGTTTCGTTGTACATCGGCCCGCCCCAATAGCCATTCCAAGGCCCGCCCCACCCACCACCGCCGTAGTTGGTGGTGACCTGCTGCTGGCGGTCCTCGACGATCAGATAGGCCTGGACCAGCACATCGCCGTGCCCACTCGCCGCCGGACGCAGGTCGCGCTGGTCGAGTTGATCGGCCACCGCCTGGCGGATCCGCTGTTCGGTCAGGTCGCTCTTGATGCGTGGGTCATCGGGGCGATATTGCAGCGCCGGGTCTTTCCAGCTCCAGCTGCGATACGCCGCGAAATCGCGGCTGGTGTCGAAGTCATGGTTGACCTGGTTAGAGGCACAAGCGCCCAACAACAGGGTGAAGGCCAGTAGAGCGAGACGGCGAAACATGGTTTTTCTCCGTTGCGTAATCAACTTGGTGGATACGCCGACATGGCTTTTTCCACTGCCGCACGAATGGCATCGGTGCGCTCGCTTTGACTGCCCCGCTGGCCGGTCTCGGCGCTGGCGCTCCACACCGGTTGCCCCGTGCGGGCATCGAACAGATCCACTCGAACCACCACGACCTGCTCCTGATACGTGCGCACCATCGGCACCTGATGGTACATGCCATAACCCGGACCGTAGCGGTCATAACGGTTATAGCCGCCGTAATAGCCGGCATCATAATCATCCCGGACCTGGCGCACGCGGGTTTCCAGACGCAGGTCGGCGCTGACGAACAGGTCGGCGGGCCGGTTGTCATGCAGCGGACGCAGGCCACGCTGGTCCAGGGCATTGCTCACCGCTTCGGCCACCTGGGCCGAATCCGCCCAGGCGGTACCCGACGGCAGGCGCCCGTCGCGCCAGGCCCAACTGCGATAGCGCCCATAGTCACGGGGCGGCGCAGGGTAAGCGCTGCGGTCGAACACCGTGGCGGCCTCGGGTGGCGCCGGCGGCAGTGGATTGGACGTGGCGACATAGGGATTGCTGCCCTGGCAGGCCGCCAGTCCCAGGCACAGCATCAACAACCCTGAACGACCTTTCATTTCTCTCTCCGTCACACTGGACGGCAGATCCAGTGCAGATAACGTCCCAACCCGGCAAACGCCGGATGGCGACGGTGGGCCAGTTCCATTTCCAGCAACTGCGCAAGCTCCACGCGGCCCTGGAACTCCACCGGCATGTAGTCATGGAAAACCCGCACGCCACTCTGGCTTTCGACCTGCCACAGGCCTTCAAGTTGCGCCGCCAATTCTCGCGGATCAAGGGGTTGTTGCGGCGTCAGGCTCTGTTTTTCACCGGCCATGTCATTTTTGCGCAACTTGCGAAAATGCCCCTTGAGCAGGTTGCGATAGACCAGCGCGTCGCGGTTGTAGAACGCCAGGGACAACCAACCGCCCGGGACCGTGAGTTGATGCAGCACCGGCAGGATCGCGTGAGGTTCGGCCAGCCATTCCAGCACCGCGTGACACAACACCAGGTCGTACGGCTCGGTGAGCTGGCCGAGCAGATCCTGCCACGGCGCCTGGATGAACGTGGCGCTCTGGCCCGCCTCGGCAAAACGCTGGCGGGCGCCTTCGAGCATGGGCTCGGCCGGCTCGGCCAGGGTCACCTGGTGACCGCGCTCGGCCAGCCACAACGACATGTGGCCCAGGCCGGCGCCGATGTCCAGCACGCGCAGCGGACGCTGTGGCAAGCTTTCCAGCAGATCGGCCTGAAGCACCGCCAGGCGGATCGCGCCCTTGGCCCCGCCGTAGATTTTTTCGGCAAAACGCGTGGCGAGCTGATCGAAATGACGGTCGCTCATTGGCCGAACCGCCGTTCGCTGTCGGCCAGCTTGCTGCGTACCACAGCGTCCATGTCCAGGCCCAGCTCGCTGCAAAGCAGCAACAGGTACAACACGATGTCACCGACCTCCTGCCCGGCGTGGGCCAGTTTGTCCGCCGGCAACTGGCGCGACTGGTCCTCGGTCAGCCACTGGAAAATCTCCACCAGTTCGGCCATTTCCACACTGGCGGCCATGGCGAGGTTTTTCGGGCTGTGGAATTGCCGCCAGTCGTTACGGTCACGAATGGCATGCAGGCGTTCGGTCAGTTCAACAAGGTTCATCGGGTTCTCCTGAATGCGCATAGCTTCAGGGGGATGACCAGGGAAGGCAAGAGTCTCGGTACGCAGCGACGGTTTGCCCCATAATCGAACCAACTCGGCCGCCACAGCTCCTACAATCAGGAGCCAACGGCTCAGCTCAGATCCCCTCCCATCAGGATGCACATATGCAGGCAGAAAGCTTTTTCGAATGGCTCGGCCAGGCGCTCGGTTCGGTGATCCGTTTCATCGTCGACCTGCTCAGCGGTCTCTTCAACACCCTGGCCAATGCTGGCGGAAATTTTGTCGATGGGCTGTCACGCACCCTGGGCATGGACACCTCGATCATCAGCATCATCGCGCTGATCCTCGGGCTGATGCTGCTCTACTCGGCGATCCGCGCGTTCATGCGGGCCTCGATCGTCATGGGCATCATCTGGCTGGTGCTGGGGTTGTGGTTGTTGAGTTGGATCATTCACTAGGGCTCAGAGCACTGGGTGGGAGCAAAGCTTGCTCGCGATACAGGCGCCTCGGTTCCCTGAAAGACCGCATCGCCTTCATCGCGGGCAAGCCTTGCTCCCACAGCGGGCCTCCCTGGCCACATAAAACCCTTACTTGCCACAGATGCAGTGGCTCGACTGAAAATCAGCTCAATTCAATGCGATCGGCATGAATGACAATCTGCCCATTCTTGTACAGCGCACCAATGGCTTTCTTGAAGTTGCCCTTGCTCACGCCAAACAGGCTGCTGATCAGCGCCGGGTCGCTCTTGTCGCTGACCGGCAAGGTGCCGTTGTTCTCACGCAACTTGGCGAGGATCTTCGCGTTAAGGCTGGTGGCGGCTTCCTGGCCCACCGGCTGCAGGCTCAGGCTGATCTTGCCGTCCGCGCGGATTTCCTTGATGAAGCCTTTTTCCTGTTTGCCGGCGCGCATGAACTTGAAGATTTCGTTCTTGTGGATCAGGCCCCAGTGCTTGTTGTTGATGATCGCCTTGAAGCCCATGTCGGTGGCTTCGGCGACCAGCAAATCCACTTCCTGGCCCGGCGTATAGTTGGCCGGGGTCTTGTCCAGATAACGGTCCAGGCGCGCCGTGGCGGTGATGCGGCGGGTGTGCTTGTCGAGGTAGACATGCACCACGCAGTACTCGCCAGCGGTCATCTGGCGCTTTTCTTCGGAATACGGCAGCAACAGGTCCTTGGGCAGGCCCCAGTCCAGGAACACGCCGATGCTGTTGACTTCAACCACTTTCAAGCTGGCGAATTCACCCACCTGAACTTTCGGTTTTTCTGTGGTGGCGATCAGTTTGTCGTCGCTGTCCAGATAAATGAAAACATTGAGCCAGTCTTCATCTTCACTGGGAATATCCTTGGGAATATATCGATTGGGCAGCAGGATTTCGCCGTCCGCACCGCCATCCAGATATAAACCGAAGTTAGTGTGTTTAACCACTTGCAAACTGTTGTAGCGCCCGACTAAAGCCATTTCCAATACCCTCATTGCGTGGGCGGCATTCTACCCGGTTTTGCCGCGCGATTCGTGGTCGCAGGCAAGGTTTGCCAGCAAGGCCCTGCACAACCGTTGATTTTCCTGGGCTTACGCCACAGGCACGGCCATTCGTCAGGCGGGTGGCGCTGCGTATCGCTCGCCATCGGCGCCCTATTTCTCCCTCGGTTGTTATTTAAAACAGAGGCTTAGGGCAATAATTGCAGGAAAGTCGTCTATTATTCCCGTCACGACAGCGATAATTCAGAAGGATATTTGCCAAGCAATTGTCAAGTATTTCCTGTACGATGCCTGGCCCAATTAATTATCTACAGGTTAATGGCCGTCATGCGCGTAAAAGCATCCAACAGCAAAGCAAAGCCAGCTCCAGCCGTTGAAACCAGCGAGTCGATCAACGACCAGATCGCTGCGTTCCTCAAGTCCGGCGGCGAGATCCAGCAAATTGCCAAAGGCGTCAGCGGCCAGACATTCGGCCCGTCCAAGCAGATCAGCCTGGGCAAGAAGTAACCTGCGCGTCACCTGGTCCCAAAGCGCTTTGAGCTTCGAAGCGCTTGGACTGGAACCCTCCCCGCCTCACCCATTTCCCATGAATCGACGAACGGCCCTCGCTGCCGAGCATTCGCCGGTATGCTTGCACCTCTCTAGTCCAAGCGTTTCAGCTTAGTTACCGATCCTGCTTCTCGCTTTTCATGGAGTGAAGCATGCGCGCCCCTATTGTTCTGTTGATGATCAGCCTACTGACCTGTTCCCTCGCCCATGGGCAGGTATTCCAACGCGAACTCGGCGACTTCGACCTCAAGCTTGGCACCACCCCCAGCCGCAGCATGGCCGAGGGCCTGGTCACGCCGTCGAGCACCGGTTCGTTTCATGGTGGCCTGGACCTGAGCCACGACAGCGGCTGGTACGTCGGCCAGTGGTCCCCCAGCGCCGGCCTGACATCATCCGCCGACCTTGAGGTCGATTCCTACATAGGCTTTAAACAGCCCTTCGACCAGACCCTGGGTTACGAAGTCGGCCTGATCCACTACAGCTACCCCACCGTAGATACCCTCGACAGCCAGGAGTTCTACGGCGGCCTGACCGTACTCGGCAGCCGTCTTGGCGCCGCCCTGAGCAACGACCCGGACAAACAGAACAGCACGCTGTTTGCCGACCTGGGTGGCAATGTGCCGTTCGGCATTGGCATCAGCGCCAAATACACCACCCACCGGCTTAATACACCGGTCTCGGTCGAGAACGGTTATGTCGGCAGTTTCAGCGACTGGTCATTGAAAATTTCCCGCCCCTGGATGGGCATCGACCTGGACCTGATCTACAGCGACTCAAGCCTCAGCGGCAGCAGTTGCTCGGCCTACTCCGGCCACAACAGCGAATGCGACAGCCTGCTGACCCTCAAGATGGCCCATCCTTTTTACTAAGCGTTACTTATTCGATCGGCTGAACTGCCGCGCACCTGCCATGCTCAAACAAAGCACCTACGCCTTTGCAAGGACTCGCTCATGCCGCGCTGGTTGACCCGCACCGCCATGTTCATCGCCCTGCTGCTGACGCTCACCGCCTGCAGCCGTATAGGCCTGGCCTACCGCAACCTCGACCTGATCATCCCCTGGACCCTCAACGATTACCTGGAGATCAACGGCGAGAAAAAGGACTGGTTCAACGAACGCCTCGAGGAACACCTGAGCTGGCATTGCACCACCCAATTGCCCGGCTACCTCGACTGGCTGGATCGCCTCAAGACCATGGTGCAAACCGAGCAGGTAACCGACGAAGCCCTGCAGCAGCGTACCCGGGAAGCCAAGGCCGCCATCGCCGAAACCGCCCGGGCAATCACCCCTTCGGCCATCGAACTGCTGCAAGGCCTGAACGACGACCAAGTCGATGACATGGACGCCGCCTTCGTCAAGGACCAGCGCAAACGCCAGCAGCAATACCTCAAGCCGACGTCGCAGGAGCAGATCCAGCAACGCAGCGAACGCATGGTCAAACGCCTGAACGACTGGCTCGGCCCGCTCAACGACGCCCAGCGCCAACGGGTGATGGCCTGGTCCACCGCCCTCGGCGACCAGAACCAGCAATGGATCGCCAACCGCGCCCACTGGCAAAACCAGTTCAGCGAAGCCGTAGCCCAACGCCACAGCCCCGACTTTCCCAAACGCATCGAGCAACTGCTGGTCAATCGCGAAAGCCTCTGGACCCCTGCCTACCGCGAGGCCTTCAGCAAAACCGAAGCCCAGGCCCGCAGCCTGCTGGTGGACCTGATGGCCCAAAGCACCCCGCCCCAGCGCGAACGGCTGCTGAAGAAAATCGACGGGGTGAAGAAGGATTTCACTGACTTGAAGTGCCTGAAAGCCACACGCTCCTAAAACCACTGAGATTCCATGTGAGAGCGAGCTTGTGTGGGATTCAGTGCAGGCCTGTCAGGCAATCTGCGGCTTCGAAGCCAACTCATCAAACGTAGACTCATCCAGTGCATCTTCCTGATCATCCAGCACCTGGCGCGGGTGATCGTTACCCGGAATGCTGCTGTCGATCAGGCTCAACAACCGCGAGCCCCGCGGCGTCAGCACAAAATTCCCGCCGTTACCGCCCTCTTCCTCCGGCCGAGGCTCAATATAGCCACGCATGAGCAGCAACTTTTCGTACTCCCCAGCAACCGTTTTCAGATGATCGAGGTTCTCGATCGCCTCGCCTTCAGCCGCCTTCGCCGCCGCATACTGCTCCGCATAAGGCCGAGGGGTAAAGCTGTGACCGGCGCCGTTCTGCACTTCGTGCAACAACCGTTCGATCAAGTCCCAGTTATAAGTCGTCATCCTGGTCCATCCTCCAAAGAGTGAGATGCCTACTTAGGTTGTGACCGAGGCGCTGCGCCGCCGTTCAGCCGGGTTTCCGGGCGGTCTCAACCTTGAACCGACCAACGGCCTGTCGAAACGCTCCGGGGCCAAACGACCAACTGTTGAAGGCCGATTTCGCGGCTCTGACCACAGGAGAAATCACCATGAACGTAGAGAACCATCCAGTCGTCTCGCGGGAAGAATGGCTCGCCGCCCGCCGCCAACACCTGGCCCACGAAAAAGCCTTCACCCGCGAACGAGACAAACTCAGCGCCGAACGCCGCGCGCTGCCCTGGGTAAAAATCGAAAAACCCTACCGCTTCCAAGGCCCCCAGGGCGAACTGAGCCTGGCCGACCTGTTCGGCAGCCGCAGCCAACTGATCATCTACCACTTCATGTTCGCCGAAGGCTGGAAAGAAGGCTGCCCGGGGTGCTCATTCCTGTCCGACCACATCGACGGCGCCAACCAACACCTGGCCCACCACGACGTCGCCATCGTGGCCGTCTCCCACGCGCCCTTCGCCGAATTCCAACCCTTCAAACGCCGCATGGGCTGGGCCTTCGACTGGGTCTCATCCGAAGGCTGCGACTTCAACTACGACTTCGGCGTCAGCTTCAAAACCGAAGACACAGCCGCCGGAAAAGCCACCTACAACTACGAAACAACCGACACCACCGAAGGCGAACTCCCCGGCCTGAGCGTCTTCTATCGCAACGAAGCCGGCGACATCTTCCACACCTACTCCACCTACGCCCGCGGCCTCGACATTCTGGTCGGCACCTACAACTACCTCGACCTGACGCCCAAGGGCCGCAACGAAGACGAAATCATGGACTGGGTGCGGCATCACGATAAATACGAAGACGCCAAGCCCCACGGCTGCTGCCACAGCTGATGCGCCAACCCGCCCAAGTCGAGCGTGATCCCCGTGGCGAGGGAGCTTGCTCCCGCTCGACTGCGCAGCAGTCGCTTGCTTTGCCTGAGCCTGAGCCTAAGCCGACAATTACCAGATCAAACGTCCTACATGAAGCTCGGAAAGCGGTGTCTTGTAGCTCAAGAGCGAGTCGCCCTATAGTCCCTCGTCGCCCAAAAAGGCGACCGGGTTTGGCGACCCGATCTACAGAGAGACTCATCAACTTTCGAGGCTCTGCTTATGACCAGATACATGCCTATCACCGGATATCGACTGCATCCCGGCCACCCTGCTCATCGACACCGAAGCCCCGCTCGATGTCCTTTTCGAAACAGCTGATTACCGCATTCGAACCGTAACCCAACTGCTGGAAAACATCGCATTCCGTTCGGATATCAGCTCCGATACGTTGGTGCTTTCTGACTTCTGCAAGATGCTGACGATAGGGTTGCGCGATGGGTGTGATGTGATGGACGTGATTGGGAGACGGTTGCGGACGCAGGCAGCGGAATAATGAAAACGGGCGACCTTTGGGTCGCCGTTTTCACATGCGTGGAGAGCACAAAATGATTGAGACCTTCACAGAGTTTGACCCCGCGAATATCTCAGCACATCAGAGGCCATTGCAGAGTTCATGAGAGATGCCCGGGAAACCGGCGATACAAGCTATATCGACGAAGTGCTGGAAGTAGTCGCACGCGCCAAGGGGATGACCGAATTGTCCAGGGAATGAATCATGCGAAAGCGAGCTTTCCTACCTGCAACAAATCAACATGCTGGCGAGCAACCCACAGATCGTAAAGCGGCAACAATCCAGGTTTCTATCTATTCTCGTTTCGCCCTTTGCAGCTGCGGCCGGGTCCGCCCCCCATAAAAAAACCGGACCCAAGGTCCGGTTTTTTTATTGAAAGAGCGTTGCTCCTGTTTCAGGCAGCAGGGCGGTCCGCGTTTGCGACCCTCCTGCTCGAGGTGTTTGGCTGCTACTTGCCCGTATTCTCAACCACGTCCTGATTCTGAAAGCCCAAAGCATATTTCCGGGCCCGCTCAACCATGGTGTGAGGATCCGGCAAGCCTACGGTTTCTGGGTTCCTGAAGCCGGTAGGCTCAACGAAGTTCGGCGTATGAGGTTTGACCTTGGGTGGTTTGATCGCATCAAACAGGAAACTGAAGCCTTGTTTCAATTGGCTCTGGGCAATGCCGTGACACCCCATGCAACCGCCCATGGTCAGGCTTTGCGTGCCGTGGTCATAATCCGGCACCCTGATGTTCTTAAAGTCACGGGTATTGGTCAGGACGCTGTCCTCTGGAATGGGGAAAGAATTGCCTCCGCGAAACAGCTGGATCCCCGGCTGGCTGCTTTCGACCATGATATTGGCCAGGTAGTAATCCGGGTCTGTTTGTTCGCTCGAAGGGATGGCCTGCACCCCTTTAAGCCGGTAATGCTTCCAGACTGAATCGGTGAACTCGCTGCTCCCCTCCATCAGCGCCTGGACCTGTTTGTTGACCGCAGCGACTTCGTTAAAGACGGTTAGCGGTTGCACTACAGTGATCGGACCGGCCTGCCCCTTGGGTATCCCCTTGGTACCGGAGTAGATTCGTGGGTTAACGCTCGACGCCACGAAATCGGTCTTGGGCAGGACAACCTTATGGATTGCGTTGCCGTCGGAGAACTTAGCGACCGGTGGACCATCAGGCTTCAATGCGGAAATGGTGGGGTAATCAATCCTATTGTAGTTGGCGATGTAGTAGAGCCCCGTCGAGTTGCCGTCAGGTAATGTGAGGGCATCTTCGTGCTCGAACGTGGCAAAGATGAAGGTCGGGTAATTCGCCGTCTTATGGATGATGTGCAACGCAACCAATGCGTAGTCTTCGTTGTGAGCCGTCGGATTAGCATCGGTGCCTTGGTAGGTCACCACCGTTGCCGTATGGTAGCGCCCGCGATTCTCTACTGGGATGTCTGCCAGCTTGCGCCATGCCGCCTTGACCTCCACCGCGCCGTCGGGCAAGACGATATTGGTTTCGGGATAGCTCGTCAGCTTCTGAGCGTACTCATAGATGACCGGATTCGCCTTCGCCTCAAACAATATCTGGCTGTCCTTTGAAGGCGCGTAGTCCCCGGTTGGGTCTTCTGTTGTCTTCGCTGCATGTGGAGGATTAACCGGGAAAAATATGGCGTTCTGACCGATTTGGGTCGCCTCGTCCAGATTGTTGTAATGAGCATAGGTAGCGCCCGACGCCAAAGGTGCCCCCTGGGGAAACTCGATATAACTGTATTGCGGGTCAGAACCAAACGGACGCGTAGGGCCGCCTGCTCCGTTTCTGTTCATTCCTGGAAACAACTCGGTACGGTGAGCGAAGGTTTGCCATAACAAGGGACTGGGAGACTTCGGCACCTTGCCCGAATCGGCAAAGCTGCTGGCGGGGTTGCCGACGCCGCGGTTAGCGGGCAATGGTGCCGCAGCCGTATTGTTGAGTGCGAAAAAGCTGCGCCAGGCGAAGGTTGCATAGTCGGTATGGCTAAGGCCCGTCGGCAGATCCACAGGCAGTTGCGGGTCACGCGCGGTTAGATCGCTTGTAGTAATAGCATAGGAAACCCCCAACCCCGAGGGGTAGGCAGAGCGCCCGGGAAAAGCGTAATAGGGCGCCCATTTAAGTCCAGCGGTTGAACCGGTTGGGCCGATTGAATCGGCTGAATAATAAGTATTGGGGCCACTGCTGATGAACAAGCGCTCATTGACCATCGTTGCACTGTTCAGGGGGCTCTTGTCAGGTATCCCCGTCAGCCCCTGCTTCGCACCCCAGTTACCACCCCGGTCATAAGTACGCTCGAACAGGCCGCCGTTAAAAAAAGTGTAATAGACCCTCAAATCACCGTTATAGACGACGGGTACCAGATTCACGATCGTCTCGGGGCCTTCTTGGAATGCGGTTTTTTCCGGGCTCCATTTATCGCCATCATAGGTCACGTAATAAACAGCCTTACCCCTGTTTTCGTTATACAAGATGAACAACTGACCGTTATAGACGACAGGCTTGTTACTTGCGGCCGTATGGACGGTCGGAACAGGGCTGACATTAGGCGGCCAGCCGTTTCCGTCCCGAGAGCTGATAGTATTTAAGCGACCTTGCACATCAGCAAAGGTCAGTACCAGTTCTTGCTTGAATACGGTTGCCGAGACATCAGTCAAGATGCTGCCCACCGGGATGAATTTTGGCGCGGACCAGCTTTTCCCCTCTACGGAGGAGGAATAATAGATTTTTTTCTGATCATCTCTACTGGTCCAGAACATATAGACCTGGCCCTTGAACGACTGCACCACCGGAACAGTGTATGTGGACTTGAATGGCACAGTGCTCGTCGAAGAAGGCTTGCCGCCTGAGGCGGCTGGATTGTCAAAGACATCGACGACAATCCCCCCACCTTGTAATAGCGGCGTGGCGGTAATCAGCCGCTCCGCATAGGCCGATGAGAGCGCAAATAAACCACACAGACACAACACCAACCGACCGAGTATCGTTCTAAGGCTCATAGGTTTCATTCCTTGAGTGAGTGACTACCTCAGGTCATACGTATGCCTGGATAGTTATTCCATTTGCTAAAGCATGATCTGCACCGACAGCGAAGTGTCCAAACGCATCCTCCATGGTAGTCGACTGTTTAATATCGGCTAGGAGAACGCCGAAAAAGACCTCTAGCGGTGGCGACTCAAGGTGAACTTTCCAGCCAACCCGGGCCTCAACCCATTACCTGCCCAACAAGGAATATGAGGCTCTGCCATGAAAACCCTCTTGAAACTCACCCTTGCAGCCACCCTCACTTGTGCCCTACCCGCCTGGGCCACTTGCACGCCAGAGCAAGCGACCGCCAAGCGCGAACAATTGGCAAATGAAGTGACCAAGCTCACCGAACAGAACCCGACCAAGGCCAAGGAAATCAACGACGAGTTGCAGGCCATGGACCTGGAGACTGCCAGTAAGGATGTGCCGGATAAGTGCCAGCTGATTGATAAGCGCCTGGAAGAATTGAAGAGCGCAGAAAAGAAAGCTGGGTGATTAGCCACAGCCGAGCACAACCCGCTTTTGTGGCGAGGGGATTTGTGGGAGCAAGGCTTGCCCGCGATGAAGGCGATGCGGTCTTTCAGAAATCGAGGCGTCTGTATCGCGAGCAAGCTTTGCTCCCACAAATCCCCCTCGCCACAGGGGCCCTGCCCTGGACTTGAGTTTGAGTACTCCCCCATAAAAAAACCGGACCCAAGGTCCGGTTCTTTTTATCAAGCACTAACGCCGACTCACTCAGCCGCCGGCGCCTCTGGCTTGCGGCGCTTGAGTGGGGCCATGCCGTCCTTGCTGACCAGCGACGGGGCGTCGCTCTTCGGGCGGTTGGCGGTCTTGCGCTTGGTCGGGGCCTTGGCGCCGGTTTTCTTCTTGTCGCCCTTGGCGTCGACCTTTTTCTTCTTCACGCCAACGGCCTTGCCCGAGGCCTTGACCTTCTTCGGTCCGCCGTAGGTGCCTTTGACTTCCTTGATGGTGCGGCGCTCGAAACTCTGCTTGAGGTAGCGCTCGACGCTCGACATCAGGTTCCAGTCGCCGTGGCAGATCAGCGAGATCGCCAGGCCGTCGTTGCCGGCACGGCCGGTACGGCCGATGCGGTGCACGTATTCGTCGCCGCTGCGGGGCATGTCGAAGTTGATGACCATGTCCAGGCCTTCCACGTCCAGGCCGCGAGCGGCGACGTCGGTGGCGACGAGGATCTTCACGCCGCCCTGCTTGAGGCGGTCGATGGCCAGCTTGCGGTCCTTCTGGTCTTTCTCGCCGTGCAGTACGAACGCCTTGTATTCCTGGGCCACCAGGCGGCCGTAGATGCGGTCGGCCATGGCCCGGGTGTTGGTGAAGACGATGGCTTTTTCGTAGGTTTCGTTGGCCAGCAACCAGTTGACGATCTGCTCTTTGTGCTGGTTGTGGTCAGCGGTGATGATCTGCTGGCGGGTGGTGGAGTTCAGCTGGCTGACCGCGTTGAGCTGCAAGTGCTCAGGGTTGTTCAGCACCTTGGCGATCATCTCGCGCAGGCCCGAGCCGCCGGTGGTGGCGGAGAACAGCATGGTCTGCTGGCGATTGACGCATTCATCCACCAGGCGCTGCACGTCTTCGGCAAAGCCCATGTCCAGCATGCGGTCGGCCTCGTCCAGCACCAGCACTTCGACTTCCTTGAGGTCGAGGTTGCCGGCGTTCAACTGCTCGATCATCCGCCCTGGGGTGCCGATCAGGATGTCCGGCACCTTGCGCAGCATGGCGGCCTGGACCTTGAAGTCTTCGCCGCCGGTGATCAGGCCGGACTTGATGAAGGTGAACTGCGAGAAGCGCTCCACTTCCTTCAAGGTCTGCTGGGCCAGTTCACGGGTCGGCAACAGGATCAGGGTCTTGATGCTGACGCGGACCTTGGCTGGGCCGATCAGGCGGTTGAGGATCGGCAGCACGAACGCGGCGGTCTTGCCGCTGCCGGTTTGTGCCGTCACCCGCAGGTCACGCCCCTGGAGCGCGAGCGGAATAGCCGCTGCCTGCACCGGCGTTGGCTCGACAAATTTAAGCTCGGCCACGGCTTTGAGCAGGCGTTCGTGCAGGGCGAATTGGGAAAACACGGGTGCTACCTCGAAGAAATGCAAAAAAACAGCTGCATAGGGTAACGGTTTCGAGCGCGAAGGCCGAGTTTCTTTATACAAACGGCGGTAAATCAGTGCATTTTTATCAGCCGTTACTGCATCAACGGTCACTTGACCGGGCTTAAATGCTCTAATCGCACCGTCGCGTCTTTATAGAAGAACCGTTTCGTCCATGGACATCAAACAACTCTGGGTCAACATCCAAGACCTCTGGGGTGCCCTTGACCAGCACCCGATCCTGCATTCCGGCATCGCCCTGATGTTGCTGCTGGTCATCGCATTGGTACTCGGGCGCGTGGCGCGTTACCTGATTTTGCACGCCGCCAAGTTGCTGGGGCGCCAACCGGCCTTGAACTGGGTCAACGACCTGCGCCAGAACAAGGTCTTTCATCGCCTGGCGCAGATGACGCCGTCGCTGATCATCCAGTTCGGCCTGCACCTGGTGCCGGAACTGAGCAAGACCGGCATGATTTTCCTGGGCAATGTCGCCCTGGCGTTCACCATCCTGTTCATGGTGCTGAGCCTCAGTGCCCTGCTCAGCACCATGCTGGACGTGTACGCCCGCACCGAACATGCGCGGACCCGCTCGATCAAAGGCTACGTGCAACTGACGAAGATGGTGCTGTATGTGTTTGGCGCGATCATCATCGTTGCCACCCTGATCGACCGCTCGCCCCTGTTACTGCTGTCGGGCCTGGGTGCGATGTCGGCGGTGATCCTGTTGGTCTACAAGGACACCCTGCTGTCGTTCGTCGCCAGCGTGCAACTGACCAGCAACGACATGCTGCGGGTCGGCGACTGGATCGAGATGCCCCAGGTCGGCGCCGACGGTGACGTGGTGGACATCACGCTGCACACGGTCAAGGTGCAGAACTTCGACAAGACCATCGTCTCGATCCCCACCTGGCGCCTGATGTCCGAGTCGTTCAAGAACTGGCGCGGCATGCAGCAGTCCGGCGGGCGAAGGATCAAGCGCAGCCTGTTCATCGACGCCAGCGGCGTGCGTTTCCTGCATGACGAGGAAGAACAGCGCCTGACCCAGGTACGCCTGCTGACCGACTACATCGGCCGCAAACAGGCCGAACTCAAGGCCTGGAACGAGGCCCAGGGCAACGTCGCGGCGATGTCGGCCAACCGTCGGCGGATGACCAACCTGGGCACTTTCCGCGCCTATGCGCTGGCCTATCTGAAGAGCCATCCAGAGATCCAACCGAACATGACCTGCATGGTCCGGCAGATGCAAACCACCGCCCAGGGCATCCCGCTGGAAATCTACTGCTTCACCCGCACCACCGCGTGGACCGACTACGAACGCATCCAGGGGGATATTTTCGATTACCTGCTGGCGGTGATGCCGGAGTTCGGGTTGAACCTGTACCAGCAGCCAAGCGGCACGGACCTGCGCTCGGGGCTGCTGCCGGCGGTGCTGGGGGCGAGCCACCTGCCGGAACCGCAGAAGCAGGTGGTCTGACCCTCACAACAAATCCCCCTGTGGGAGCGGGCTTGCTCGCGAAGGCAGAGTATCAGTCGATATTTAATTGACTGACCCACCGCTTTCGCGAGCAAGCCCGCTCCCACAAGGGTTTTCAGTGTGCAGGCAGCGGATGGCGTACCCCCAACCGACTGATCCAAACCGCCGCCAATATCACCGACCCACCCAGCAGCAACCGCCCCAGTGCCTCGTGCTGGTTCCAGATCAGCAGGTTCACCAGCAGCCCCACCGGCACATGCAGGTTGTTCATCACCGCCAGCGTCCCGCCGTTGACCAGGCACGCGCCTTTGTTCCACCAGTACAATCCCAGGGCGGTGGAGACCAGGCCGAGGAACACCAGCACGCCCCATTGCAGCGGCGCTTCAGGCCAGAAGTTGGCCTTGCCGAACAGCAGGAAAGCCGGCAACGCCACCATCAGCGCACCAAGATAGAAATAACCGAAACGCCGGTAATGCGGCAGCTCGCTCGGGTGGCGGGCCACCAGGTGTTTGTACAGCACCTGCCCGGCCGCATAGGTGAAGTTGGCCAGTTGCAGCAGCAAGAAGCCCATGAAGAAATCCGGGTTGATCCGGTCGTAGCGAATCACCGCCGCGCCGGCCACGGCCACCAGCGCCGCGATCAGCGCCCAGGGATTGAAGCGACGGTTCAGCGCGTCTTCGATCAAGGTCACGTGCAAGGGGGTAAGGATGGTGAAAAGCAGCACCTCGGGCACCGTCAATACCCGAAAACTCAGGTACAGGCAGACGTAGGTCACGCCAAACTGCAAGGCACCGATCAATAACATGCCGCGCATGAACGCCGGCTCCACCTGGCGCCAGCGCGTCAGCGGGATGAACACCAACCCGGCCAGCAACACCCGCACTAGCACCGCGAAATAACTGTCCACATGCCCGGCCAGGTACTCGCCGATCAGGCTGAAGGAAAACGCCTGGATCAATGTCACAAAAAGTAGATAGCCCATACCGCCCTCGTTTCGAATGGCGGCGAAGATAGCGGTTTTGAACGGTGGGAGCGAGCTTGCTCGCGATGGCGGTGTGTCAGTCAGCCTCTCTATTTCTGACCCACCGCCATCGCGAGCAAGCTCGCTCCCACAGATTCCCCACTAACTCGGAACTTCATCCACGACCCAAGAATTGGCCTGACGCTGGTGCCGGTGGTTGGCGGCACGCTGGAGCACTCGGGTCAGCGCCTGGAAGTTGGCCGGTTTGGTCAAGATGTCATCGGCACCAGCGGCCCTGAAACGTTCTATCTCGCTGGAAAAAACACTCGCGGTGAAAGCAACGATGTAGCAAGTATCGCCCTGGGGTAACTCGCGGATTCTACGCACCGCCTCCATCCCATCCATCACGGGCATGTTGATATCCATCAGAATGATCTCTGGCGTCGAAACCATGCAACGATTGACCGCTTCCAGGCCATCTGACGCAAGGTCGGGTGCATAACCCAACTCGTGTAGCATCGCCATGGCCACTTTCTGGCTCACCGAATGGTTCTCCACCAGAAGGATATCGAGCGGATAATCCTCGGCAAAAGACGAGTCGAAGCCAACCACCACATGATCATCCCTATCGGGTATTTCCGAGACTGAAAAAAGCGCCATGGGGAGAGAAAAAGAGAATGTCGAGCCGACACCTGGCTGGCTGGTGAACGATAACGTCCCCTGCTGCGCCTCGAGCAGGTTCTTACAGATCGAAAGACCCAACCCACTCCCCGTGAAGCGTTGGCTAGCCGGCCCTTTGAACTGGGCAAAGGGCTTGAACAGATTGTCTTGCCGTTCGGCGGGGATACCGATGCCGGTATCACGTATGGAGAAGTCGAGCCACGCTTGAGAGCCGTAACCGCTGGTGGTGACCAGGAGCGATATTTTTCCGACTTCGGTAAATTTGACCGCATTGCCCAGCAAGTTGATCAATATCTGGCGAAGGCAGTCCATATCGGTTTTGACCAAAGGCGGTACGTCCGGGGAAAACTGCGCCTCCAGCACTATGAGTTTGTCCTGGATATTTTGCCGGATTAGCTCCATACAGGATGAAACCAGTGCTCTCACTTCGAAAACACGAGGTTTCAATTCAAGTTTGCCCGCTTCGATTTTTGCCAGGTCGAGAATGTTATCGATAAGAGACAGCAGGGTCCGTCCACTGGAATGAATCGTTGTGAGAAGACGGCGTTGCTCGGGATCGAGGGCGGACCGGGCCAATAACTCGGTCGCGCCAATGACACCGTACATCGGGGTGCGAATTTCATGACTCATGGTTGCCAGAAAGCTGGTTTTTGAACGATCAGCGTCTTCGGCGGCATTTTTTGCCTGATTCAATACCTGTTCATTGACTCGCAGGTGCTGGAGATGAGCGCGCATGCGTAAAAGGAGGAAAGCGAGAAATACCAGGATGGCCAGGATGATGTGGTACAGGGAGTCATGATTAAGTTGTTGGTAGTAGTCCGCCAAGGTAACTTCCGCCCCGACAACATACACCGTACCGTCTTGTGATTTTAAGGGGACAAAGACCGCGCGAAAATCACCCCAATGATCCGAGTAGTCGATCCAGGTTGGTTCGGTACGCTCAAAACTATCGAGTAAAGCCTGGCTGGCATCGGGATAAGGGTCGAAAAAACGCACGAAATTCTTCTCTTGAATTTCTTTTTTCGATGCGCTGGAACTGACCAGGTAGGCCTTTGCACCTCGCTTGATCACGCTATAGACAAAAGCAGTGCCCATGGACTCGTTGAAGCCGGAGAGGCGCTGAATGGTATCCCAGTCCTGCGCTTGCGATTTGGATTGTTTATCGACCAGATTGTCATGGTAACGGTCGCCGAGGATAGCCGAAGCACCCAGCGCGGCATGCAGCAATTTATTATTAATGTTGTCAGTAAGGACGCTTTGCGTCTCGACATAGAGGTAGTAGATATAGCCACCTGCCCCTATGAGATAGACCAGAAATAAGGCCCATGTTTGCCGTTTGATTTTTAACATATCACAGCCTCCCTACTGTAATTCGGCGCATAAAGTACCACAGCCAGACATCGACAGACTTGCCCAATCCGAGTGAGTTTACGGCCTGCCTATCTCCCAGCCCTCAAGGCTTGAGGGGTCGTTCATGTTTAGGTGGTGGTTATTTCTGTTCCCCAAAAAAAAGCCCGATCTCGCTAAAGCGTTCAATCGGGCTGATGCACTCAGGAGCAATAAGTGCAAAGGGAGGTTCGATGCGCAAAACGGTTTGAAGGGAAGCGCCAAGCCACTAGACCACTTGGCGATTACCTGAGGATTAACGGATCAGGCGACCTGGGACAGTTTGGCGTTGGCCTGATTCAGGCCCTTCTCCTGGAAGTCGCCGCCCAGGTTCATGCCCTCGGCATGGATGAAGGTCACGTCGTGGATCCCGATGAAGCCCATGACCTGGCGCAAGTAGGGTTCTTGATGGTCAGTGCTGCCGCCGGCATGAATGCCGCCACGGGCGGTCAGCACGAAAGCGCGCTTGTCGGCCAGCAGGCCTTGAGGTCCGGTGGGGGTGTATTTGAACGTCACGCCGGCACGCAGCACATGGTCGAGCCACGCTTTCAAAGTGCTGGGAATGGCGAAGTTGTACATCGGTGCAGCCATTACCAGCACGTCAGCGGCAAGCAGCTCATCGGTCAGTTGGTTGGAGCGCTCCAGCGAGGCGTTTTCAACGTCGCTGCGCTGCTCGGCCGGCTTCATCCAGCCCCCCAACAAATTGGCATCCAGGTGTGGCACCGGGTTGATGGCCAGGTCGCGAACGCTGATTTCGTCGGCCGGGTGCGCCGCTTTCCACTGGCTGATGAAGGTCTGGGTCAGTTGACGGGACACCGAGTCTTGCTGGCGGGCACTGCTTTCGATGATCAGAACGCGGGACATGGCTTGTAGGCTCCATCTGAGAATGTTGTCAGTCGATGGAGTGAAGGTTAAACGCGAGCATATCGATGAAAAAGCGCAAATAACTGCTGTAAAGCATCGATAAATTCGTTTATAAGCGGAGCAAGCAATATTGCCTGCCCCGCTGCCGGGCTATTTCGGCTGACAGGTCAGCTTGATGCGCAGCTTGATGATGTTGCGGTTGAACTTGGCCGTGGCGTTCTTGAACTTGCCGGCGGCGACTTCGAGCTTGCGGGTGCGAGGGGCCTCGGGGCCATTACTGAAGACCACGGTGCAGGCCGCGTCAGTGCTGCCGTAGTTGTTGACCTGGATGGAACCGATGTCGGCATCGGTGTCATAGGCGTTGTAGTCGATGCTCAGGCCGTTGAGGTGTTTTTCCACATCGATCGGGTAGGCAAACGCAGTCAGTGGCAGCAAGGCCAGCACCACACAACAGATTTTCTTCATTCGGCAGTCTCCACCAAGGGACTGCCAGCTTAGGACAAGAGGAGCTCGATATGAAAGCGCCCCGCGTAACCCTTGATCAATGGCGCACCTTGCAGGCCGTGGTCGACCACGGCGGTTTCGCCCAGGCCGCTGAAGTGCTGCATCGCTCCCAGTCGTCAGTGAGCTACACCGTGGCCCGCATGCAGGATCAGCTCGGCGTGCCGTTGCTGCGTATCGATGGGCGCAAGGCCGTGTTGACCGAAGCCGGCGGTGTGCTGCTGCGCCGCTCGCGACAACTGGTGAAACAGGCCAGCCAACTGGAAGACCTGGCCCACCACATGGAGCAAGGCTGGGAAGCGGAAGTGCGCCTGGTGGTCGACGCGGCCTACCCCAACGCCCGCCTGGTTCGCGCCTTGACGGCGTTCATGCCACAAAGCCGTGGCTGCCGGGTGCGGCTGCGCGAAGAAGTGTTGTCGGGTGTCGAAGAAGTGCTGCTCGAAGGCGTGGCCGACCTGGCCATCAGCAGCTTCAGCATTCCTGGCTATCTGGGAGCCGAATTGAGCGACGTTGAATTCGTCGCGGTGGCCCATCCCGAACACGCCCTGCATCGCCTCAACCGCGAGCTGACGTTCCAGGATCTGGAAAGCCAATTGCAAGTGGTGATCCGCGACTCCGGACGCCAGCAACCTCGCGACGTGGGTTGGCTCGGTGCCGAGCAGCGCTGGACCGTCGGCAGCCTGGCCACCGCCGCGACTTTCGTGGGCAGCGGCCTGGGCTTCGCCTGGCTGCCCCGGCACATGATTGAGCGGGAACTCAAGGAAGGCACACTTAAACAGCTACCCTTGGATCAGGGCGGCAGCCGCAACCCGAGCTTCTATCTGTATTCGAACAAGGAAAAACCCCTGGGCCCGGCCACGCAGATCCTGATCGAATTGCTGCGCACCTTCGACACCGCGCCACTGGATGCGCCGTTCGCCGCCCCAGAACAAGCCTGACAAGGACTTCGACCATGGCCTATTTTGCACACGAAGGTTGCAACCTGCACTACGAGGAATACGGCCACGGCGCGCCCTTGCTGCTGGTCCACGGGCTGGGCTCCAGTACCCGGGATTGGGAAAAGCAGATCCCGGTGCTGTCCGCCCATTACCACCTGATCGTGGTGGATGTGCGCGGCCACGGTCGTTCCGACAAACCCCGCGAGCGCTATAGCATCGAAGGTTTCAGCGCCGACCTGAGCGCCCTGATCGATCACCTGGACCTGGGCCCGGTGCACTTGGTGGGTTGGTCCATGGGCGGCATGATCTGTTTCCAATTGGCGGTGGATGAGCCCGAACGGGTCAAAAGCCTGTGCATCGTCAACAGCGCGCCAGAGGTCAAGGTCCGCACGCTCGACGATTGCTGGCAATGGTTCAAGCGCTGGAGCCTGATGCGCCTGCTCAGCCTGGAGACCATCGGCAAGGCCCTCGGCGCCAAGTTATTCCCCAAGCCCGAACAAACCGAGTTACGCCTGGAAATGGCCCGACGCTGGGCAAAGAACGACAAACGTGCTTATCTCGCCAGCTTCGATGCGATCGTAGGCTGGGGCGTTCAGGAACGACTTTCGCAGGTTGCCTGTCCAACCCTCGTCATCTGCGCCGACCACGACTACACCCCGGTGGCGCTGAAAGAAGCCTATGTAAAACGGCTGCCCGACGCACGGCTGGTGGTCATCGCCGATTCACGGCACGCTACCCCGCTGGATCAACCCGAACGCTTCAACCAAACCCTGCTCGACTTTTTGACCGCAACCGATTCCACCACTCAGGATCTCTGACCCCATGCTGAAAAAACTCGCCCTTGCCGCCGGCACCGTACTGTTTGCCGCCAACCTGATGGCCGCGACACCCGCCAAGGCACCGCATGTATTGCTAGACACCACCAACGGCCAGATCGAAATCGAACTGGACCCGGTCAAGGCCCCCATCAGTACCAAGAACTTCCTTGAGTACGTGGACAGCGGCTTCTACAACAACACGATTTTCCACCGTGTGATCCCGGGCTTCATGGCCCAGGGCGGCGGCTTTACCCAGCAGATGCAGCAAAAAGACACCAAGGCACCGATCAAGAACGAAGCCAGCAATGGCCTGCACAACGTTCGTGGCACCTTGTCGATGGCCCGCACGTCCAACCCGGACTCGGCCACCAGCCAGTTCTTCATCAACGTGGCCGACAACGCCTTCCTCGATCCGGGCCGTGACGCCGGTTACGCGGTGTTCGCCAAAGTGGTCAAGGGCATGGACGTGGTGGACATCATCGTCAACTCCCAGACCACGACCAAACAAGGCATGCAAAACGTGCCGATCGACCCTGTGCTCATCAAATCGGCCAAGCGCATCGACTGAAGAGGCACACGGCAAGCCTGGGCGGCGCGGTGACCCGCGCCGCCCATAGCAAAAAGGAGAGCCCTTGCCAGGGCATTGACTGATGGTTTATCGCCGTTTCGAAACACTGATCGATATCTTCCGCGACGCCCCGACCTCGGCCCCACCGAATCGCGTCCTGCCCTTCTACACCTATTACCTGAAACAGGTCTGGCCCAGCTTCGCCGTACTGCTGGTGGTCGGCCTGATCGGCGCGCTGATCGAAGTGGCGCTGTTCAGCTACCTGAGCCGCATCATCGACCTGACCCAGGGCACGCCCAACGTCGACTTCTTCAAGGTCCATGGCCTGGAACTGGCCTGGATGGCCGTGGTGGCGCTGGTTTTCCGGCCGATCTTCGTGGCCCTGCATGACCTGCTCGTGCACCAGACCCTGAGCCCCAGCATGACCAGCCTGATTCGCTGGCAGAACCACAGCTACGTGCTCAAGCAGAGCCTGAATTTCTTCCAGAACGACTTCGCCGGGCGCATCGCCCAGCGCATCATGCAGACCGGCAACTCCCTGCGTGACTCGGCGGTGCAGGCCGTGGATGCCCTGTGGCACGTGCTGATCTACGCCGTCAGTTCCCTGGTGCTGTTCGCCGAAGCCGACTGGCGCCTGATGATCCCTCTGCTGATGTGGATCGCCGCCTACATCGGCGCACTCTGCTATTTCGTACCACGGGTCAAGGAGCGCTCGGTGGTGTCGTCCGATGCCCGCTCCAAGCTGATGGGGCGGATCGTCGATGGCTACACCAACATCACCACCCTGAAGCTGTTCGCCCATACCAATTTCGAACAGCAATACGCCCGCGAAGCCATCCAGGAGCAGACCGAAAAAGCCCAGTTGGCTGGCCGCGTGGTGACCAGCATGGACCTGGTCATCACCAGCATGAACGGGCTGCTGATCGTCGGCACCACGGCCCTGGCGCTGTGGTTGTGGACCCAGTCGCTGATCAGCGTCGGCGCCATCGCGTTGGCCACCGGGCTAGTGATCCGCATCGTCAACATGTCCGGCTGGATCATGTGGGTCGTCACCGGCATCTTCGAAAACATCGGCATGGTCCAGGACGGTCTGCAGACCATCGCCCAGCCGGTCAGTGTCACCGACCGTGACCAGGCCAAGCCCCTGGCCGTGGCCCGGGGCGAGGTGCGTTTCGAGCATGTGGACTTCCACTATGGCAAGAAAAGCGGCGTGATCGGCGATCTGAACCTGACCATCAAGCCCGGCGAGAAAATCGGCCTGATCGGCCCGTCCGGCGCGGGTAAATCCACCTTGGTCAACCTGCTGCTGCGCCTCTATGACGTGCAGGGCGGGCGTATCCTCATCGACGGCCAGGACATCGCCGAAGTCGGCCAGGAAAGCCTGCGCGAGCGCATCGGCATGATTACCCAGGACACCTCGCTGCTGCATCGTTCGATTCGCGACAACCTGCTCTACGGCAAGCCAGACGCCACCGATGCGCAACTCTGGGAAGCCGTGCGCAAGGCCCGGGCCGATGAGTTCATCCCGCTGCTGTCGGACGCCGAAGGCCGCACCGGCTTCGATGCCCATGTGGGTGAGCGCGGCGTGAAACTGTCCGGCGGTCAGCGCCAACGCATCGCTATCGCACGGGTGCTGCTCAAGGACGCGCCGATCCTGATCATGGACGAAGCGACGTCGGCGCTGGACTCGGAAGTCGAGGCGGCGATCCAGGAAAGCCTCGAGACGCTGATGCAAGGCAAGACCGTGATCGCCATCGCCCACCGCCTCTCCACCATCGCCCGGATGGACCGGTTGGTGGTGCTGGAGAATGGCCGCATCGCCGAAACCGGCAGCCATGCCGAGTTGCTGGCCCATGGCGGGTTGTATGCGCGGCTGTGGCAGCATCAGACGGGTGGGTTCGTGGGGATCGACTGAGTCGGGTTGGCCTCTACAGGCAGGAGGTGTGGGATCGTGTGGGAGCAAGGCTTGCCCGCGATGAAGATGACGCGGTCTCCCGGATGGCCCGAGGCGCCTGCATCGCGAGCAAGCTTTGCTCCCACAGCCCAGTGTCCGAACGCCATTCTGAAAAATTCTGTCCAGGATCCATTTAGCCCACACCGCAACCACATACTCCCCACCGACCACGGCCAAAACCGCCACCGCCCATGACGCTGGCGTTTTTTTTGTCGCTGGATTTGTCGCCGCACTCTGCTGTACTCAGCCCAGGTTCTGGAGATGAACCTGTCGTAATGCTGCTGGATGCATAACCGATTATCACGACTGTCTTATCAAGGATACTTATGTCTTTACTCAAACGTTCAACGACTGAGTTGTTGGGTACGTTCTGGCTGGTATTGGGCGGCTGTGGCAGCGCGGTATTGGCTGCCTCAGGGATTGGCGTGCTGGGGGTTGCCCTGGCCTTCGGCTTGACGGTGTTGACCATGGCGTTCGCCATCGGGCATATCTCGGGTTGCCACCTGAACCCCGCGGTGTCGGTGGGCTTGTACGTGGGCGGGCGGTTTCCGGCCAGGGAGTTGCCTGCCTACATCATTGCCCAAGTCATAGGGGGCGTGTTGGCCGCGGCGCTGATCTACTTCATCGCCAGCGGCAAGGAAGGCTTTGACCTGGCTGCGTCCGGCCTGGCCGCGAACGGTTACGGCGAGCATTCCCCTGGTGGGTATTCGATGCCGGCCGGTTTTGTCACCGAGCTGGTCATGACGGCGATGTTCATCCTGATCATCCTCGGCGCCACCGATAAACGTGCGCCGGCAGGGCTGGCGCCGATTGCCATCGGCCTGGCCCTGACGCTCATTCACCTGATCTCGATTCCGGTCACCAACACGTCCGTCAACCCGGCCCGCAGTACCGGTCCGGCGCTGCTTGTCGGTGGCTGGGCGATCGAGCAACTGTGGCTGTTCTGGGTGGCGCCGCTGCTGGGCGCCGTCATCGGCGGTGTCTCGTACCGCTGGCTGGGCCAGGAAAACCGCTGAGTCACACCCGCGAAGATCAGCACTGCCTATAAGGCAGTGCTGTCTTCGCCTCTTCGGCATAGGCCAGCACACCCTCCTGTTCCCGGGCGAGAAAGTCTTCGACCGCGGCTTTCAAACCGGAGTGGCGCAGGTAATGCCATGAGCGGGTAATCACCGGCTCGAACCCGCGAATCAATTTGTGCTCGCCCTGGGCACCGGCGTCAAAGCGCTGCAAACCGTGGGCAATCGCGTAGTCCATGCCTTGATAGAAACAGGTCTCGAAGTGCAGGCGGTCGAACTCCGCCAGACAGCCCCAATAACGTCCATAGAAACTGTCGCCACCCACCAGGCTGAACGCCATCGCCACCGGCCGCGAACCTTGCTTGGCCAGCACCACACGGATGGCCTCGGGCATGCGTTCGGCCAGCAGGCTGAAGAATGCCCGGGTCAGGTACGGCGCCTGGCGTCGTATCGCATAGGTGTTGGCGTAACAGACGTAGACAAAGTCCCACTGCGCCTCGTCCAACTGATGACCTTCGAGCCATTCGAACGCGATGCCCTGCCCCGCCACTTGTTCGCGCTCCTTGCGCATCTGCTTGCGCTTGCGGGAACTGAGGGCATCGAGAAAATCCTGGAAGTCCCGATAACCGCGATTTTGCCAGTGATACTGGCAGCCGATCCGCTGCAGCCAACCTTCCTGCCCGGCGAGTGCCGCGTCGGTGAAAGCGTCGGTGAAGTTGATGTGGGCGCTGGAAAGCCCTTCGATTTCCAGATAGCCGGGCAGACTGCCCAGCAGTTCCAGGCCATCTTCCGCGCGCGCTGCCAGCAACCGCGGGCCACTGACCGGGCTGAACGGCACCGCCGTCAGCAGCTTGGGGTAGTACTCGATGCCGGCGCGGGCGCAAGCGTCGGCCCAGGCATGGTCGAACACGTATTCGCCGTAGGAGTGCCACTTGCGGTAACTGGGCAAGGCCGCCAGCAGACGACCGTCCTCAATGTGCAGCAAATGCTCGGCTTGCCAACCGGAACTCGGCCCCAGGCTGGCACTGTCTTCCAGGGTGCTGAGGAAGGCGTGGCGCAGGAAAGGCTGGTTGGCGGGCACCAGTGCGTCCCACTCGTGCGGCGCGATGGCGGACAGGCTGTCCAAGACGTGAAGCGGCATGCGGTTACTCGATAGCCAGACGACGGATGGAGCGAGTATCGCCGATCCTGACCGGCCGCACATAAAAAAACCCCGCCAGAGGCGGGGTTCAAAGGAGCGCTTTAACGGATGAAGTCAGAGCGGTGTATCAAGTCAGCGCGATTTAGAACACGTACTGGGCACGCATCACAAAACCGTCGCCATCGTCGTCGCCATTGGCGTTGGTGACTTTGTCGGTCTTGGCCTTGACGTAGGCACCGGTGATTTTCACTGCTTCGTTGGCGTACCAGTTCACGCCCAGGTTGTGCACCTTGGCTTCGGCATCGCCCACTTCACGGGTGGCCGAGGCAGTGGTGATGTTGTCGTCTTCAACGGTCATGCTGTCGAAGCGGTAGAACACTTCCCAGGCGCCGATGGATTTGTTCTGAGGCTTGATCGCGTCAAACTTGCCGACCTTATAACCGCGGGACTCACCGGTGATGGTGTAGGCACCCTGGACGTAGAAGCCGTGGCCTTTGAGGTCTTCGAAGGCCGCGCTGTCAGCTTTGGTCTTGCGGGAGACGTATTCACCCTGGATCGACGCAGGACCCATGGCGAAAGCGGCTTCCAGGCCGAAAGCGGTGTCAGTGTCGTACGAGCCGGCCGGCGAGTTGTTGGCGCCGCCCAGCACCGGACGGTTGCCGTTAGGACCGGCATCGTTGCCGCCCAGGGTCTCGACGCCACGCATGCCCAGACGGGAGCGATAACGCGCATCGAACGCAGTGTCGGAGACGTCACGCGAGGCCACGTTCAAGCCGAAGTGCAGCACGTTGCCGGCTTCGTGCATCGGGGCGAATACGAAACGACCGTTGGCTTGTTTGATGCTGTTGCCGTCGGTGTCGTCGGTGTCTTTGCTGAATACACCGGCCGAGGCGTAGAAAGAATCGGCGAAGGTGCTGGAAGCCTGGATGCCCAGACCGTTCTGATGGCCGTTGGCCCAGTCGATCAGGTCGTAGGCGGCGTTACGCTCAGGCGCGGTCACCCACTTGGAACTGGTGGCTTTTTCCAAGCCGAAGTCGGGGTCGAAGCGACCGACTTTGATCGACACCGGCTTGAAGCCGTTATAGGCCAGGGACGCTTCGTCGAAGTAGCCGTTATCGGAGTCGCCGCTGTTATGGGAGAAGTCGTAGTTGATGGTGTAGGCCCAGTCCGTGTACAGCACGCCCGACAGCTCCAGGAAGCCGCGGCGGATATAAGCGGCATCGGCCTTGTCGCCATTGTCGGTGTAAATCCCCTTGAACTGGCTGTAGTCAGCCTGCAAACGACCGCCGAGCTTGAAGCTGAACTCTTTGTCAGTGGTAGCGACCTCAAGGCCGCCCTTGGTTTTGACCACGATATCGGCGCCATCGGTGGTGACGGTGCCGGCGAAAGCCTGGGCGGTTACTGCCATTGCCAGTGCGCTGGCGGCAACACCTGCGAAGTGCTTGCGAATCATCGAAGAATTCCCCTGTTGGTAGTCTATGCCGTTAGAAAACACGCGGAACTGGGCCCGCTGGTGTTGGGAGGGGATCTTGGCGATGGGTTGTGTCAGGGGAGTTGCTACCAGATAAAGATTTTATGACAGCGGAACTTTTTACTTCGAATGGGAATAACCGTAGGAGCTGGCGAAGCCTGCGATCTTTTGCCTCTTCGCTTGATACTCAATCGTTAGGGGAAAGATCGCAGCCTCGTTGCACTCGACAGCTCCTACGGGTTTAGCGGATGTTTTTGCGGCGCTCGGCGGCGAGTTTCTCGGCGAGGTGATCCAGGTCGGGAATCGGTGGTTGCGGCAGTTTTTTGAGGGTCGCCTGCATCAGCCGCATCTGGCGGATGAATCGCCGGCAATTGGGGCAGAACATCAGGTGATGGCGCACCATCAGGCGTTCACGAAAGCTCAGTTGTCCGTCGAGATAGTCGCTGGAGCGTGCCACTTGTTCCTTGCAGGTCAGCATTCGCCGGTTTCCTCGAAATGTTCAACAGTCGCGAAGACCTTCAGTCGGGCTCGATGCAGCAGCACGCGTACATTGGAGAGCGAGATGTCCAGGAGATTACAGATCTCGTCGAGTTCCAGGCCCTGACGTTCCCGCAGGGTCAGCACGCTGCCTTGCAGTTCCGACAGGCTGAGCAATGTGTTTTCCAGGCAATCGCGCAATTCGCTCATCGTGAGCAGCGCCTCAGGCGTGTCCTGGTGCCAGGCGAACGGCGCCAGCAGCCAATGACCGTCGGCGGCGAAACGATCATCGCCCAGGGTACCGTGGGGGGACGGAAGGTCATCGAGCAGCACTTCCCGGCGGTTTTGCTTGTAGCGCCCCTTGGCGGCGTTGGCCGTGATGGTCAACAGCCAGGTCTTGAGGCTGGAACGGCCCTGGAACCCACTGAGATTGCGTACCACCGACAACCACGCGTCCTGCACCACTTCATCGGCATGGCGGCTGCCGACGATGGCATAGGCCACCGCGCGCATCGGGCTCTGGTAGGCGCTGACCAGCTCCTTGTAGGCCTGCTGCTCACCGGCCAGGAGGCGTTGGAGCAAGAGGGTGTCATCGGTGATCGTCATTCAACGCCCTATTGCTGGATAGATCGCGGTTGTTGCAGCTTGTGGGAGCAAGACTTGTGGGAGC
Organism: Pseudomonas sp. CFII68; assembly: GCF_000416195.1. Lineage (NCBI taxonomy): Bacteria > Pseudomonadati > Pseudomonadota > Gammaproteobacteria > Pseudomonadales > Pseudomonadaceae > Pseudomonas > Pseudomonas sp. CFII68. The sequence goes on along the minus strand of NZ_ATLN01000088.1, from coordinate 30,588 downwards.
AAGGCTTGCCCGCGATGCAGGCGACGCGGTCCTCCATAAACCGAGTCGCCTGTTTCGCGAGCAAGCTTTGCTCCCACAAGGACTTGCCCCCACAAAAAAATTCGACGCAGCAACAGTGGATCAACGCTTGCGCAAAATCACGCTGCCAATCGAATAACCGGCGCCGAACGAGCTGAGTACGGCAACCGAGCCGCTGGGCAGGTCATCCTGGTATGTGTGGAATGCAATCACCGAACCCGCCGAACTGGTGTTGGCGTAGCGGTCGAGGATCACCGGCGCCTCCGCTTCGGTGGCTTCGCGTCCCAGCAGTTTGCGCACGATCAAGTGGTTCATGCTCAGGTTGGCCTGGTGCAGCCAGAAGCGCTTCACCTCGCCAACGTTCAGCTGGTTTTCTTCCAGGTGGGTACCGATCAGCTCGGCCACCATCGGGCAGACGTCGCGGAACACCTTGCGGCCTTCCTGGACGAACAGCTTGTCGCGGCTACCGGCGCCTTCTTCCGCGGCGCGGTTGAGGAAGCCGAAGTTGTTGCGGATATTGTTGGAGAACTTGGTCAGCAGCTTGGTGCTGACCACGTCGAACTGGTACGGCGAAGTCGCCAGGTCCGCCCGCTCGATGATCACGGCGGTGGCCGCGTCGCCGAAGATGAAGTGGCTGTCACGATCACGGAAGTTCAGGTGGCCGGTGCACACTTCCGGGTTGACCATCAGGATCGCCCGGGCCTGGCCCAGTTGCACACTGTTGGCCGCAGCCTGGATACCGAAGGTCGCCGAGGAACAGGCCACGTTCATGTCGAAACCGAAACCTTCGATGCCCAGGGCTTCCTGGACTTCGATGGCGATGGCCGGGTACGCACGCTGCAGGTTGGAACAGGCGACGATCACCCCGTCGATGTCGGCGACGGTGCGGCCGGCGCGCTCCAAGGCCTGTTTCGCGGCACCGATGGCCATTTCGCACAGCACCGACCACTCGTCGTTGGAGCGCTCGGGCAAACGTGGGGTCATGCGTTGTGGATCGAGGATGCCGTCCTTGTCCATGACAAAGCGGCTCTTGATGCCGGAGGCCTTTTCGATGAACGCGGCGTTGGATTCGGTCAAGGCCTCGACTTCACCGCGCGCGATGGCGTCGGCGTTGTCGGCGTTGAATTGCGTGACATAGGTATTGAAAGATTGCACCAGCTCTTCGTTGGAGATGCTGTTGGCCGGGGTGTACAGGCCGGTGCCGCTGATGACGACGTTATGCATGGTCGTGTCTCTGATCTGTTCAGGCAGAAAGTATTGGTACCGACGTACCAATACACAAAGGGACTTTTTCCATCCGGGGAAGCAGCCCTGGCATCGCTTTATTCCGATCCGCCCGAGGCATTGAAGCTCAAAACCACGGGACCGGCATTTATAGCCGCGAAGTTTGCCATAAACGCTGGCGTTTGGCCCATTCTCCCTTACTTACGACACAAAACCCTGTGGGAGCGGGCTTGCTCGCGAAAGCGGTTGTACATTCACTATAAATGCAAGCTGATCCACAGCCTTCGCGAGCAAGCCCGCTCCCACAGGGGATATGTGGTGTTGTCCAATTTGTACGATCACCCCTCCACCAACCCCCACTGCTTGCCCAGGCGCTTGTCCGAGATCGGCACCTTGGTCCCCAGTTGCTGGGCGAACAGCGACACCCGGTATTCCTCCAGCCACCAGCGGTACAGCTCCAGTTGCGGGTCGCGCTTGCCTTCCTGGGCGTGTTTGCTGGCGCGGGCCTGGTATTGGGCCCAGAGGTTCGACAGCTCGCCGCTCCAGACCCGGTCTTTCTGTACCTGGCTACCGAGCTTCTCGAAGCGTTGCTCGATGGCCTTGAGGTAGCGCGGCAATTCCTTGAGCCATTGATGCGGGGTTTCGCGGACGAAGCCCGGATACACCAGGTGGCTGAGTTGCTGCTTGATATCGTTCAGCGCCACGGCCTGGGCCAGATCGATCTTGCCCTTGAAGCGTTTTTGCAGGCCATGCCAGAGCTTGAGGATGTCCAGGGTCAGTTTCGCCAGACGCTCGGCGTGCTCGGTCCAGCCGCCGCGCTTGCGCTCGGCCAGGGAGGCCAGTGCGGCGCCGTCACGGGGCAGGCTCGCTTCGCCTTCGAGCACACAACTGTCGAGGCTGGCGAGCAGGATGTCTTCCACCAGGCTGTCGATGCGGCCCAGGTCGCGGTACAGCAGGCCCAGCTCCGTCAGCCCCGGCAGCTTGCCACGCAGGAACTTCGCCGATTCGGCCAATTGCTGCATCAGCAGGCGCTGCAAGGCGCGGCGATGCTGGAACTCGGCTTCGGCCGGCGTCGGGAAACGCCCTTCCTTGACCACGCCGCCCTCTTCCACCAGCGCCGGGTAGACCGTCATCGACAGCCCGGCGATCTTCTGTTGGGTTTTCTCGGCCACCGGCGCGAAGACCTTCGCCTCCACCGGTGCCTGGCTTTTCGCCGTTTGCGGCACGGCCAAGGCCGCCTGGCTGGCTTCGGCAAAACGCGCCGTCAGCTCGGCCAGGTCGCGGCCCTCGCCGAGGAACTTGCCCTGGCCGTCGACGATTTCGAGGTTCATGCGCAGGTGGCTTTCCACCTGCTGGGCCGCCTCGGCCCAGGCTTCGTCACTGACCCGCGCCCCGGTCATGCGCAGCAGCTCACGGCCCAGGGACTGCGGCAACGAGCCCTCGGCGAAGGTGATGCGTTGCAGCGCCGCCTTGACGAAATCCGGCACCGGCACGAAGTTCTTGCGCAAGGCCTTGGGCAGGTTGCGCACCAGGGCGATGCACTTGGCTTCGATCACCCCCGGCACCAGCCATTCCAGGCGTTCCGGCGGCAGCATCGGCAGCAGCGGCGCCGGCACTCGCAACGTCACGCCGTCGCGCGGGTGGTTGGGCTCGAAGTGATAGCTCAGCGGCAAGGTCAGGTCACCGACGCGCAAGGTGTCGGGGTAATGTGCGGCGGTGACTTCGCTGGCTTCGCGGGCCAGCACGTCTTCTTCGCGCATGATCAGCAGTTGCGGGTCTTTCTGGCTGTTGATCCGGTACCAGCTGTCGAACGTCGCGGTCTGGTGGATCTCGGCCGGCAAGCGCGCGTCGTAGAAGGCAAACAGGGTTTCCTCGTCCGCCAGGATGTCGCGGCGACGGGCCTTGGCTTCCAGCTCGTCGAGTTGCTCCAGCAACCGGGTATTGGCGCTCAGGCACTTGGCCTTGGACTGGATCTCGCCGCGCACCAACGCCTCGCGGATGAACAGTTCACGGGAGACCACCGGGTCCACCGGCCCGTAATGCACTGGCCGCCGACCAACGACGATGAGCCCGAACAGGGTGATTTGCTCATAGGCCACCACCTGCCCGCGCTTCTTCTCCCAATGGGGTTCGAAGTGGTTTTTCTTGATCAGGTGCCCGGCCAGCGGCTCGATCCAGTCCGGCTCGATCTTGGCGACCATGCGCGCGTACAGCTTGGTGGTTTCCACCAACTCGGCGGTCATCAGCCATTGCGGACGCTTCTTGCCCAGGCCCGACGAGGGGTGGACCCAGAACCGCCGCTGGCGAGCGCCCAGGTAGTCGCCGTCTTCGGTTTTCTGGCCGATCTGGCTCAACAGGCCCGAGAGCACCGCCTTGTGCAGTTTCGGAAAGTCGGCCGGTTCTTTGTTGAGGCTCAGCTGCATGTCGCGGCAGATCAGGCTCAACTGCCGATGGGAGTCGCGCCACTCGCGCAGGCGCAGGTAATTGAGGAAGTTCTTGCGGCACCAGTTGCGCAACGGGCTGGCGGTCAGGGCCTGGCGCTGCTCTTCGAAACCGCGCCACAGGTTGACCAGCCCGGCGAAGTCCGAGTCTGCGTCCTTCCACTGGGCGTGGGCCTGGTCCGCCGCCTGTTGGCGCTCCGGCGGACGCTCGCGCGGGTCCTGGATCGACATGGCGCTGGCGACAATCAGCACTTCCTGGAGGCTGCCCAGTTTGGCCGCTTCCAGCAGCATGCGGCCCATGCGCGGGTCTACCGGCAGGCGCGCCAACTGACGACCGAGCGGAGTCAGCTGGCTGTTGCGGTCCACCGCTGACAATTCTTGCAGCAGATTGAAACCGTCGCTGATGGCCTTGCCATCCGGCGGTTCGATGAACGGGAAATCGGTGATCTCACCCAGGCGCAGGTGCAGCATCTGCAGGATCACCGCCGCCAAGTTAGTGCGCAGGATTTCCGGGTCGGTAAATTCCGGCCGCCCAAGAAAATCTTCTTCGCTGTACAGCCGCACGCAGATCCCCGGCTCGACCCGCCCGCAGCGGCCCTTGCGCTGGTTGGCACTGGCCTGGGAAATGGCTTCGATGGGCAGGCGCTGGACCTTGGCCCGATAGCTGTAGCGGCTGATGCGCGCGGTGCCGCTGTCGATCACGTAGCGGATGCCCGGCACGGTCAGCGAGGTTTCGGCGACGTTGGTCGCCAGCACCACACGACGGCCCGGGTGGGACTGGAAGATGCGCTGCTGTTCGGCCGGCGACAGTCGCGCATACAGCGGCAGAATCTCGGTGTGCTTGAGCTGGGCCTTGCGCAGCATCTCCGCGGCGTCGCGAATTTCCCGCTCGCCCGGCAGGAACACCAGCACGTCCCCAGGGCTGCGCCGCTCGCTACGCTCGTAGGCGGCGATTTCGTCGAGGACGGCGAGGATCGCCTGGTCGACGGTCAAGTCGTCCTCGACCCGGTTGCCCTCCTCGTCCTGCTCCAGGGTCAGCGGGCGATACCAGGTGTCCACCGGGAAGGTGCGGCCGGAGACTTCCACGATCGGCGCGTCATCGAAATGCTTGGAGAAGCGCTCCAGGTCGATGGTCGCCGAGGTGATGATGACTTTCAGGTCCGGTCGGCGCGGCAGCAGGGTTTTGAGGTAGCCGAGCAGGAAGTCGATGTTCAGGCTGCGTTCGTGGGCTTCGTCGACGATGATCGTGTCGTAGCGCTCGAGGTAGCGGTCATTCTGGGTCTCGGCCAGCAGGATGCCGTCGGTCATCAGCTTGATCAGGGTGTTGGCGTCGCTCTGGTCCTCGAAGCGCACCTGATAACCCACCAGCGCCCCCAAGGGCGTGGCCAGTTCCTCGGCCACCCGGCTCGCCACACTGCGCGCGGCGATCCGGCGCGGTTGGGTGTGGCCGATCAAGCCGTGCTGGCCGCGACCGATTTCCAGGCAGATCTTCGGCAACTGCGTGGTTTTGCCCGAGCCGGTTTCGCCGGCAATGATCAGCACCTGGTGCTTGAGCAGCGCGTCCTTGATTTCGTCGCGCTTGGCGGCAATCGGCAAATTGTCGTCGTAGCGGATCACCGGCAGGCTCGCCTTGCGCGCCAGCACCTGATCGCACGACGCCTGCATGCGCGTCACCCACTGGGCCAGCTTGGCCTCGTCGGGCTTCTTGCGCAGCTCGAGCAGCTGACGCCGCAACCGGTGACGGTCGGCGAGCATGGCGTGGTCGAGGTTTTTCAGCAGCTTGTCGATAGCGGGGGCTTGGTCAGTCATCAGGTACGCAAGGGTCGTCGGTTTGAGCAGGGGGCGATTGTCGCAGATTTGCGCACAAATAAACCTGTGGGAGCAAAGCTTGCTCGCGATACAGGCGCCTCGGTCCCCCGGGAGACCGCGTCATCTTCATCGCGAGCAAGCTTTGCTCCCACAGTTTTTTTGAGGGCTCTTGCCGGGTTATTCGTTGTCCAGGTCCTTGCGCCGATACGGGAACACATCGATCACTTTCCCTGCCCGAATCGCCTCTTGCAGGCCTTTCCAGTAGTCGGCGTTGTACAACTCGCCGTGCAACTGGTCGAACAGCTTGCGCTGCCCGGCGTCGGCGAACAGGAACGGCGGGAACTCTTCGGGGAAGACGTCCAGCGGGCCGATGGAGTACCAGGGCTCGGAGGCCATTTCGTCTTCCGGTGTGCGGGGCTGGGGGATGTGGCGGAAGTTGGCTTCGGTCAGGAAGCAGATTTCATCGTAGTCGTAGAACACCACGCGGCCGTGGCGGGTCACGCCGAAGTTCTTGAGCAGCATGTCGCCGGGGAAGATATTGGCCGCCGCCAGTTGCTTGATGGCCAGGCCATAGTCTTCCAGCGCCTCGCGCACCTGGTCCGGGTTGGCGTTTTCCAGATAAAGGTTCAGCGGCGTCATCCGGCGTTCGGTCCAGCAGTGGCGAATCAACACCGTCTCGCCTTCCACCGACACCGTGGACGGCGCCACTTCCAACAGTTCATCCAGGCAGGCCGGCTCGAACTTGCTCAGAGGAAAACGGAAATCGGCGAACTCCTGGGTATCGGCCATGCGCCCGACCCGGTCGACGCTTTTCACCAGGCGGTACTTCTCGATCACCGTGGCCCGGTCGACGTTTTTCGACGGCGAGAAGCGGTCCTTGATGATCTTGAATACCGTGTTGAAGCCCGGCAGGGTGAACACGCTCATGACCATGCCACGCACACCCGGGGCCATGATGAACTGGTCGTCGGTATTCGCCAGGTGGTTGATCAGTGCCCGGTAGAACTCGGACTTGCCGTGCTTGTAGAAACCGATGGAGGTGTACAACTCGGCGATGTGCTTGCCCGGCAGGATGCGCTTGAGAAAGCCGATGAATTCCGCCGGCACCGGCACGTCCACCATGAAGTACGAGCGGGTGAACGAGAAGATGATCGACACCTGCGCCTCGTCGGTAATCAGCGCATCGATCTGGATACCTCGGCCCTCGCGGTGCAACAGCGGGATCACCAGCGGCCATTGGTCCTCGCGGGTGTAGATCCGGCCCACCAGGTAGGCGCCCTTGTTGCGATAGAGCACTGAAGAAAACAACTCCACCGTCAGTTCCGGGTCCTTGCAGACCCAGTCGGGCAGGTTCTCGCGCAATTGCGCTTCGAGGCGCTGCAGGTCACCCGGTAGATCGGCGTAGTCCTCGCTGAAACGGTAATCGGCGAACACGCTCGCCAGCATCCGGTCCAACTGCCCCTGGGGTTTGTAGGTGCGGGTCTGGGCGGCGCGGGCCCGGCGCAGACTGGGCCGGGTGGTGTGGATGAACATGGTGCCGTCGCTGATCAGGTCGTGGCTGAACAACCCGCAGAAGATCGAGTTGTACCAGGTTTCCGACAGCTCATCGTCGAAGCGCAGGTCGATCAGGCTGATGTAGGCGCTCTTGACCAGCGGCCAGCAGCTCACGTCCATCAGGGTTTCGTCATCGAAGGCGTTGTGCAGCCTGGCGACGGTTTCGACGACTTTTTCTTCATACAAGTTGATGCGCGCCGCCGAAGCCGTTTGCGCCTCCAGCCACAAGGCCTGTTCGAACCGGGCGCGAGCGCCATCGGTGATCTGCCGGAAATGCTCACGATAATCGTCGAAGCCGTCGAGAATCGAACGGGCGATTTCGAGGGCGGGCCATGGCTGCGGCATAGGGTAAACCTCGGCGGGTCATGCTTGTTATTGGCGACTGAGCTTAGAGGCCAATCACGCGCCAACGCAACCATTGCCATCGCTATTCAGGGCGGCGACACTTGCCGCCCAATCAAGGAAGGAATGACTCGTGAACCTCGTCGATATCCTGCGTTTACTGTCACTGGCCGCCATCTGGGGCGCCAGTTTCCTGTTCATGCGCATTATCGCCCCCGTCATTGGCACCATCCCCACGGCATTTTTTCGCGTGTCCATCGCCTTCGTCGGACTGCTGGTGATCCTGGCCCTGATGCGCGTCGACTGGAATTTTCGCGGCAAGCTCAAGGTCGTGATGGGGCTGGGGCTGATCAACTCCGGCATTCCGGCCACGTTCTATTCGCTGGCGGCCCAGGTGCTGCCGGCCGGTTACTCGGCGATCTTCAACGCCACCACGCCGTTGATGGGGGTGTTGATCGGCGGCTTGTTCTTCAGCGAAAAACTTACTCTGGCCAAGGTCGGCGGTGTCTTCCTTGGGCTGCTCGGTGTCGGCATCCTGACCCGCGCCGGCCCGGTGGCGTTCGACCTGCAATTGTTGATGGGCGCCCTCGCCTGCCTGCTGGCCACCACCTGCTACGGCTTCGCCGGTTTCCTCACCCGTCGCTGGCTCGATCAGCAAGGGGGCCTGGACAGCCGTCTCTCGGCCCTGGGCAGCATGTTCGGCGCCACGGTGTTCTTGCTGCCGCTGTTTGGCTACAGCGTCATCAGCCAACCACCGGCCAGCTGGGGTGGCTGGAGCGTCTGGTTGTCATTGCTGGGGCTGGGCCTGGTGTGTACCGCGTTGGCGTACATCCTTTATTTCCGCCTGCTCAGTTCCATCGGCCCGGTCAAATCGATGACGGTGACCTTCCTGATCCCGCCGTTCGGCGTGCTGTGGGGGGCGTTGCTGCTGGATGAGCCGTTGGGGATGGCGCATTTGTATGGCGGGGTGTTGATTGCGGCGGCGTTGTGGTTGGTGCTCAAGCCTGCGGTTGTGAAACCGGCTGAAGCGTCTGCCCGGTAGTTCATCGGTGTAGCGCAAGATGCCATCGCGGGCAAGCCTTGCTCCCACAAGGACTACATCACCTGTAGGAACAAGGCTTGTACATCACCTGTGGGAGCAAGACTTGTACATGACCTGTGGGAGCAAGGCTTGCCCGCGATGGCGGTTGTTCAGTCAGCGAGCAGCCAAAACTCAGCGGCTTTTACGAAACACAAACACCAACCCCACGATGATCAGCACCATCCCCAGCAAGCTCAACAACGCCAGCCGGTTGCCAAACACCAGGTAGTCCATGATCGCCGTCACCGCCGGCACCAGGTAGAACAGGCTGGTGACATTCACCAGGTTGCCGCGGGCGATCAGTCGGTACAGCAACAACGTCGCCAGCACCGACACCACCAGCCCCATCCACAACACCGGCACGAAGAACCCCGTGCTGTACTCGAAATGAAACGGCTGGAACGGCACGAACACCGCGCACAGCACCAGCCCGGCCAGGTACTGCACCGGCAGCGTGCCCAGTGGGTTGTCGGTGATGCGCTTCTGCATGATCGAACCGGCCGTCATGCTCACCAGTGCCAGCAACCCGCAGAGCATCCCGGCCAGGGACATACCGGCCAGGCCGATGCCCTGGTACACCACCATCACCAGCCCGACCAAACCCAGCGCCAGGCCGAACATCCGCGACCAGGAACGCTGCCGCTCCATGAGCACCACGGTCAGGATCGGTTGCACACCCATCAGCGTTGCCATGACCCCCGGCGTGACACTCATTTGCAGCGCCAGCAGATAAAAGATCTGGTAGGCGCCCAGCAGCACCATCCCGGTGGTCGCCGCGTACAACATCGGCTTGCCAGTCTTGGGCAGCTTGAACTTGAGCAACGGAATCAACAGCACCAGCGCCGACAGCGCGATGGCAAAACGGATCAGCAAAAAGGCGAAGGGTGAAGCGTGGGCCAGGCCCAGCTTGGAAAAGATCGCCCCGCTGCTCCACAGTAAAACGAACAGGCTCGTGGAAGCCGCCGCCAACAAGGCGTTTTTGGAAAGGGAAAACATGGATACCACCTGTAGTCAGGCAAAAAGCCAACTCAGCCGAAGCTGAAGTCCAGTAGTTTTTTCAGGCGGGCACAGGGGACGGCAACCGTTGCCGATCAGCCCTGAATGCCAACACCCGGCGGTGATACGAAGGCGTACACCGATGAGCTACTGACAGGTGGGGGGTATTGACCGATCTGCGCAGGCTGCTGGTTCCCACACGGCACGACGCCAGCGTTGAACGCTGGAACCACGACCGCGATGACAGGGGATGCAGGCATGAGCCGATCTCTTGAAGGGGGGTTCGAAAACCCGAAGAGCGCAGACTATAACCAGCGCTCGATGGACTGCGCAATGTTTAAACGAACAACCAATGGCCAAGCGCCGTCAGCACCGCCACAGCCAACACCGGCCGCAACCGTCTGACGCAACATTCTCTGTTGAGTAAAACGCAATAAACACTTTCTAACAGGCGCTACCTGAACCTTGGCTGACGCCTGTCAAAACACCGCTATATGAACCTTTGCAGGCAGGCCTTCTGTGGGAGCAAGGCTTGCCCGCGATGAAGATGATGCGGTCTGCCAGGAAACCGAGGCGCCTCTATCGCGAGCAAGCTTTGCTCCCACAGCAGGGATCCCTCACCACCGCAGTGAATTCACGGTTACTGCTGAATCTCCTGCTCGGTAAACAGATCACTGAACAACATGCTCGACAGGTAGCGCTCGCCCGAATCCGGCAGGATCACGACGATGGTCTTGCCCTGCATTTCCGGTTTCTCTGCCAGGCGCACGGCCACGGCCATCGCCGCGCCACAAGAGATCCCGCAGAGAATGCCCTCCTCCTGCATCAAGCGCAGGGCCATGGCCTTGGACTCGTCGTCAGTGACCCGCTCGACCAGGTCAACGATCGACAGATCGAGGTTCTTCGGCACGAATCCTGCGCCGATCCCCTGGATCTTGTGGGGGCTGGGCTTGATCTCCTGGCCCGCCATCGCCTGGGTAATCACCGGCGAAACCTCAGGCTCGACCGCCACCGACAGGATCGGTTTGCCACAGGTGTTCTTGATATACCGCGATACCCCAGTGATGGTTCCGCCGGTGCCCACACCCGCTACCAGCACATCCACCGCGCCGTCGGTGTCGTTCCAGATTTCCGGGCCGGTGGTTTTTTCGTGGATCGCCGGGTTCGCCGGGTTATCGAACTGCTGCGGCATGAAGTATTTGGCAGGATCGCTGGCCAGGATCTCGGTGGCTTTCTCGATGGCCCCCTTCATCCCCTTTGCCGGCTCGGTGAGCACCAGCTCCGCGCCCAGGGCCTTGAGCACCTTGCGCCGCTCGATGCTCATGGAGGCAGGCATAGTCAGCATCAGCTTGTAGCCACGGGCGGCGGCGACGAACGCCAGGCCGATCCCGGTGTTGCCCGACGTCGGTTCGACAATCGTCATGCCCGGCTTGAGTTTGCCCGAGCTTTCGGCGTCCCAGATCATGTTCGCGCCGATCCGGCACTTGACCGAATACCCTGGGTTGCGCCCCTCGATCTTGGCCAGGATGGTCACGCCGCGCGGGGCAATGCGGTTGATCTGTACCAGTGGCGTATTACCGATGGAATGGGCGTTGTCAGCGAATATACGGCTCATGGCTGGGTCCTTGATGCGGCGGGAATTTAAGCCTTTAAAGGTATGCCTGTTGCCCATGGTCGTCCAGTTGCACCGAACGTTCCCGTTGTTGCAACAGTCAATGGCATTAGGAGGCGCTCCCCAACAAACGCTGGAGACTGACTGACATGAAGCGTCGATACCGCTGGCCACTGTGGGTTTTCGCCGCCATCGTCGCGGTGCTGGTGACCCTGCATTTCACCTTGCCTTACCTGGTACGCGACTACCTGAACGAGAAACTGGCCGACATGGGCGACTATCGCGGCCAGATCACCGACGTGGACCTGGCCCTGTGGCGCGGGGCCTACCGGATCAACGGCCTGGAAATCGTCAAGGTCGACGGTAAGGTCCCGGTGCCGTTCGTCAAGGCACCGCTGGTGGACCTGTCTGTGAGCTGGCACTCGCTGTGGTACGACCAAGCGGTGGTGGCCGAGGTGGAATTCGCCCGCCCGGAAGTAAACTTCGTCGACGGCGGCGCCAACCGCCAGAACTCCCAAACTGGCCAGGGCACCAACTGGCGCGAGCAGTTGAGCAAACTGCTGCCCATCACCTTCAACGAAGTGCGAATCAGGGACGGCAAGGTCACCTTTCGCAATTTCAACTCCAAGCCACCGGTCAACCTGCGGGCCACCGACGTCAACGCCAGCTTCTACAACCTGACCAACGTGGTCGACACCAAAGGCAAGCGCGACGCCCGTTTCGAAGGCAAGGCCCTGGTGGCCGAACACGCGCCCCTTGAGATGCAGGCCACCTTCGACCCCTTGAGCAATTTCGAAGATTTCGATTTCCGTCTGCGGGCCAGGAACATCGAACTCAAGCGCCTGAACGATTTCGCCGCGGCCTATGGCAAATTCGATTTCAATGCCGGCCACGGCGACCTGGTGATCGAGGCCGAAGCCAACAACGCCAGGCTCAGCGGCTACATCAAGCCATTGCTGCGCGATGTCGATGTGTTCGACTGGCAGCAGGACGTGGAGAACCAGAACAAGAACATCTTCCGTTCGGTCTGGGAAGCCTTGGTGGGCACGGGTGAAACGGCCCTCAAGAACCAGCGCAAGAACCAGTTCGCCACCCGGGTGGAACTCAGCGGCAATGTTCATCAGCAGGACATCAGCGCCTTCGAAGCCTTCCTGCAGATCCTGCGCAACGGTTTCGTCCAGGCCTTCAATGCCCGTTACGAACAACCGCCGCCGTCGACCGACTAAGGTTTGCGCGTGACGGTGTAACGGCCGGTCGGCTCCGCCGCCACGCTTGCCCCGCTACGTTGCAACGAGTCCCAGCCCAGGCATGCCAAGGCCAGCGAACGCGGCACAGCCTCGCGACCGCTGCTGTAGCGGCTGATGCTGCGAGCGCTGACCCCCAGTGCTTCAGCCGCCTGGTTCAGCGGCAGGCCCGTGCGGGCGCGCCAACCGATGAAGATGCGGGTATTTTCGTCCACGGCGTTCTGCGCCAGTGCGTCCAGATACAAGGTATCGGAACCGATCTGGATATCCAGCGCAGGCCATTCCACGCTCCAGCCATCGTCGCCCAGGACTGCGCCCTCAAACGCTCCATCTTCAAGCAAAGGCTGCAAGCCTGGATAACGTTGTACATCGGCGCTCAAGTCCAGCCTCAGTTGCTGACCGTCAATGAACGTCAGGTCCAGACTGAACGGCAATAAAGGCTGCACGGCCAATAGCCGTGGCCGTTTCATGGGTAGCATCGTTGCCAATCCTCCAGCAGTTGCGCTTGATGGGCGCTGACCCAGTCCAGCGCTTCCTTGATGATCAATGGCGGCGCCCGGCCCATCATCACTTCGACGGGGTCCAGCCTCAGGACCACATCCACCCCGCCACCGGTGAGGTGGACATGGGGCGGTGGATGATCCCTTTCGCGCAATTGAATGCGGTACGTATTTTTGAATCGATATTTAGTAGACATTCCACCGAGCGTATCGCCAATTTGGCGATACGCAATACTGGCAAGGCGCCAAGACTGAGTCAACATGTGACGCCCCATTCAGAGACTGAATACAGCGTCTGCGTTCACAGTCGGCGGGGCGCCGCGTTATAGTCGGGCACGATATTTATTTCCCGCGCCCCGCCTCGCCAGGCCGGCGACACCGTTCGAGGAATTGCAGAATGAAGTTCGAAGGCACCAGCGCCTACGTGGCCACCGATGACCTGAAACTGGCCGTGAACGCCGCCATCACCCTGGAGCGACCATTGCTGGTCAAGGGCGAACCGGGCACCGGCAAGACCATGCTGGCCGAACAACTGGCTGAATCCTTCGGCGCGCGCCTGATCACCTGGCACATCAAGTCCACCACCAAGGCCCACCAGGGCCTCTACGAGTACGACGCGGTCAGCCGCCTGCGGGACTCGCAGTTGGGCGTGGACAAGGTCCACGACGTGCGCAATTACCTGAAGAAGGGCAAGCTCTGGGAAGCGTTCGACTCCGAGGAGCGAGTCATTCTGCTGATCGACGAAATCGACAAGGCCGACATCGAGTTCCCCAACGACCTGCTGCAGGAACTCGACAAGATGGAGTTCTACGTCTACGAGACCGACGAAACCATCAAGGCCAAGCAACGGCCGATCATCATCATTACCTCCAACAACGAAAAGGAACTGCCGGACGCGTTCCTGCGCCGCTGCTTCTTCCACTACATCGCTTTCCCCGACCGCGTCACCCTGCAGAAAATCGTCGATGTGCATTACCCGGACATCAAGAAGGACCTGGTCAGTGAAGCGCTGGACGTGTTCTTCGACGTGCGCAAGGTGCCGGGCCTGAAGAAAAAACCTTCCACTTCCGAACTGGTGGACTGGCTCAAGCTGTTGATGGCCGACAACATCGGCGAAGCGGTGCTGCGCGAACGTGATCCGACCAAGGCCATCCCGCCGCTGGCCGGCGCCCTGGTCAAGAACGAACAGGACGTGCAATTGCTCGAGCGCCTGGCGTTCATGAGCCGTCGCGGCACTCGCTGATCCTCTTCGTCTAACAAGAGCGAGGGCGATTGCCATGCTGCTTAACCTGTTCAATGAGATGCGCGCCGCCAAGGTGCCCGTGTCGGTGCGTGAACTGCTGGACCTGATCAACGCGCTGAAACAGCGGGTGATCTTCGCCGACATGGACGAGTTCTATTACCTGTCCCGGGCGATCCTGGTGAAGGACGAACGGCATTTCGACAAGTTCGACCGGGCGTTCGCCGCCTACTTCAACGGCCTGGAGAAACTCGACGATCACCTCCAGGCGCTGATTCCCGAAGACTGGTTGCGCAAGGAGTTCGAGCGTTCGCTGACCGACGAAGAGCGGGCGCAGATCCAGTCCCTGGGAGGCCTGGACAAGCTGATCGAAGAATTCAAGAAACGCCTGGAAGAACAGAAGGAACGCCATGCCGGCGGCAACAAGTGGATCGGCACCGGCGGGACCAGCCCGTTCGGCTCCGGCGGCTTCAACCCCGAAGGCATCCGGGTCGGCGACGCCGGCAAGCGCCAGGGCAAGGCTGTGAAGGTCTGGGACCAACGCGAATACAAGAACCTCGACGACCAGGTGGAACTGGGCACCCGCAACATCAAGATCGCCCTGCGCCGCCTGCGCAAGTTCGCCCGCCAGGGTGCGGCCGAAGAGCTGGACATCGACGGCACCATCGACCACACCGCCCGCGACGCCGGCCTTTTGAACATCCAGATGCGCCCGGAGCGACGCAACACCGTCAAGTTGTTGCTGCTGTTCGACATCGGTGGCTCGATGGATGCCCACGTGAAGATCTGCGAAGAACTGTTCTCGGCCTGCAAGACCGAGTTCAAGCACCTGGAGTATTTCTACTTCCACAACTTCGTCTACGAATCGGTGTGGAAGAACAACCTGCGCCGCACCTCGGAACGCACCTCGACCCAGGATTTGCTGCACAAATACGGCGCCGACTACAAAGTGATCTTCATCGGTGACGCCGCCATGGCACCCTATGAAATCACCCAGGCCGGCGGCAGCGTTGAACACTGGAACGAAGAAGCCGGTTATGTGTGGATGCAACGCTTCATGGAGAAATACAAGAAGCTCATCTGGATCAATCCGTACCCCAAGGACACCTGGGGCTATACCGCCTCGACCAACATCGTGCGCGAGTTGGTGGAAGATCGGATGTATCCACTGACCTTGCGGGGGTTGGAGGAAGGGATGCGGTTTCTTTCCAAGTAAGATGCTTGCTGCCCTTCAGGGCAGAGCAGGCTCGTCCCCACACTGGATCTTCGTCACACAAGAGATCCCTGTAGGAGCTGGCGAAGCCTGCGATCTTTTGATCTTGATCTTTCGCTCAAGACTCAATTGCCAATGGAAAGATCGCAGCCTCGTTGCACTCGGCAGCTCCTACAGTGCCCAGCGGGACTTCGCAAAATTCCCTCGCCACAACAGGCTACAGCCCGCGCAGGTCGCGCTCTTCAATCGGCCGGCCCTGGCGCAGGCGCTTGCCGCCCAGCACCACCCAGTCGATCAGGCGGAACAGGCATTCCAGGCCGAACGACAGCAACATCGCACCGCTGATGCCCCAGACCATGGCCTCGGGGGTCAGCAGGATCTGGTAGCTGTAGCCGTTCCAGGTTTCCTTGCGAATGTCCGGATCGGCGGCCAGCGCCACTTGCAGCAAGCGGATGTACCACGGGCCTTGCATCGCCTGGAATTGCTTGTCCAAGGCCTGCTGGCGCACAAGCAAGGTGTTCAGGCTGTCGGCATCGCTGCGAAAGATCGGGTCTTCGCTGGCGCGGTAATGGGCCACCAGGGCTTGCATGTCGCCCTTGAAGAACTGGTTGGCAGTGCCCTGGAAACCTTGCAGGCCGGTCTGCGCCTCGATCAGGTGAGCCTCGACCCGCTTGGCGTAATCATTGATGAAGCCCGGCACCTGGACCCCAACCAACAGGCCCACCGCGAACAACACCAGCCGTAGATAACTGAGCAACATAGCGTGACGTCCTTATTCGGTCCGGCCGTGGCTGACGCATTCGCCGCGTCGCCACAGGCTCCATTGGCCCGGTTCGTAGCGGGTCCAGGTTTCGTTTTCGGTCAAGGGTTCGGTGGCGATCACCGTGACCACGTCGTTGGGCGTGGTTTCAGCCTGGAAATCGACAATCACATCCACATCCTTGAGGCGAGCCGGGCCGAACGGCGCGCGACGGGTGATCTGGGCCAGTTTGGTCGAGCAATAGCAGAACAGCCAATCGCCATCGCTGAGCAGGCAGTTGAACACGCCTTTGCTGCGGTATTCAGCGCAGGCCTCGATCAACGCCGGTAGCAATTGTTCCACCGCCACCGGTTCGGGGAAGGCCTGGCGCACGCGGTTGAGCAGATCGCAGAAGGCCGCTTCGCTGTCGGTATCGCCCACCGGACGGTAGAAGCTCACGCCCGGCTGGAAATCGGCGAGCTGGCCGTTGTGGGCAAAACACCAGTTGCGGCCCCACAACTCACGCACAAACGGGTGGGTGTTGGACAGGCTGACTTTGCCGACGTTGGCCTGGCGAATATGCCCGATCACCACTTCGCTCTTGATCGGATAGCGCTGCACCAGGTTCGCCACTTCCGATTCGCTGCTGGCGGCCGGGTCCTGGAACAGGCGCAGGCCACGGCCTTCATAGAAGGCGATGCCCCACCCGTCCCGGTGCGGCCCGGTCTTGCCGCCGCGCTGCATCAGCCCGGTAAAGCTGAACACGATGTCGGTCGGCACATTGGCGCTCATGCCCAATAACTCACACATGCTCGAACTCTCGCTTCAAGGGGCAGGCCCGGTTACAGGCGCGGTTCGATACGCGAACGCTGGGGGTTGCTCGGCACGGGCGGGCGACCGTAACGGTCATCACCGGCTACGCCGAACGGTGGCTCATCCTCCGGCTCATCGGCCGCGGCGGCGGCTTTGGCGGCGGCAGCCCGTTCCTTGCGAGCGTTGGCGGCACGCTCGATAGGGAAGCGGATCAGCACTAAAATCAAGTAGAGGCCGAAGACGATCATGCCGTACATGAGCAGATCGGAAGCCGCCCGCCAGACGTTATTACCGACCTTGAACATGACGTCCAGGGCGACAATGGCCAAGGCCGGGGCAACCTTGTCCTTCACCGGGTCAACGACAGTGGGGCTGAACAGCAACACCGCCATCAACAAGCGCAGCGGTTCGCGCAACCAGCGCCACATCCAGCGGGTCATGCGCATCCACACCAGCAGGCAGCCCAGGGCGGCGAAGGCGTAGAGGCCCCAGGCGATCAGATAGTCGTTCTCGGTCATGGTGTCCATGGCAAGGCAGGCAAAGAGACGCTTATAGTAACGGCTTTTCGCGCGTCAGGCTGCCCCGGCGTCTGGCGAATGGCCTGTGTGGTGGGTTTTGTCCAGGCCATGTGTCCCTTTTCGTATAACGTTCGAGAGCCTTTCATGTCCCTATCTGCCCACGTTTCCAACGCCCCGATTGCCCGCAGGGACGCCGGTGTTGATCCATACGCCTGGCTGCAGGAACGCGACACCGACGCCGTGCTCGACTACCTCAAGGCGGAAAACGGCTACCAGGAGGCGCAACTTGCCGACCAGGCCGAGCTGCGCGAAAGCCTGTTCCAGGAGATCAAGGGGCGGATTCTCGAAACCGACTTGTCACTGCCCTCGCCTTGGGGCCCGTACCTGTATTACACCCGTACCACGGCCGGTGACGAATACCCGCGCCACTACCGCTGCCCGCGTCCGGCCGATGACAGCCTGAGCGTGGATGAAAGCCGTGAACAACTGCTGCTGGACCCGAACGTGCTGGCTGGCGGCGGCTTCTTTTCCCTGGGCGCTTTCAGCATCAGCCCCGACCACCAGCGCCTGGCCTACAGCCTGGACACCACGGGCGACGAGATCTACACCCTGTTCGTGAAGGAATTGTCCAACGACAAGGTCAGCGAACTGTCCTTCTCCGATTGCGACGGCAGCATGACCTGGGCCAACGACAGCCTGACGCTGTTTTTTGGCGAATTGGACGACACCCACCGCCCGCACAAACTCTGGCGCTATCGCCTGGATGGCACGGCCGCCGAAGAAGTGTTCCATGAGCCAGACGGGCGTTTTTTCCTGCATTGCTACCGCTCCAGCTCAGAAAAACAGTTGATCCTGTCCCTCGGTAGCAAGACCACCAGCGAAGTCTGGGTGCTGGACGCTGCGCAGCCGCAACACCCCTTCACCTGCCTGGCGCCACGCCTGGAAAACCACGAATACGACGTCGACCACGGCCTGCTCGATGGCCAATGGACCTGGTTGATCCGCAGCAACCGCGACGGGATCAACTTCGCCCTGTACCAGGCTGCCGACACGGGCGTGGCGCCGACCGAGGCTGACTGGCAGAACCTGATCCCCCACAGCGACACGGTGATGATCGACGGCCTGAGCCTGAACGCCGGGGCCATGACCTTGAGCCTGCGCGAAGGCGGCCTGCCCATCATCGAGGTACACCCACAAGGCTTGCCGGCCTATCGGGTGCAACTGCCGGATGCGGCCTACAGCCTGCATGTGCAGAACAGCCTGGAATTCGTCAGCGATCGCATCCGCCTGCGCTACGAGGCCCTGAACCGTCCGGCGCAGATCCGTCAGTTGGACCTGGCCAGCGGCGTACAGGTCGTGCTCAAGCAAACCCCGGTACTGGGCCCGTTCGATGCCGATGCCTACGTCAGCCAGCGGCTTTGGGCGACGGCAGCGGATGGCACCCAGGTGCCCATCAGCCTGGTGGTCAAGCGCGAAGCCCTCGGCCAGCCGGTACCGCTGTACCTGTACGGCTACGGTGCCTATGGCGAGAGCCTCGACCCGTGGTTTTCCCATGCGCGGCTGAGCCTGCTCGACCGCGGCGTGGCGTTTGCCATCGCCCATGTGCGGGGCGGCGGTGAGCTGGGGGAAGCCTGGTATCGCGCCGGCAAGCAGGAACACAAGCACAACACGTTCGGCGACTTCATCGCCTGCGCCGAGCATTTGATCGCCAACGGCTTGACCACCGCCGAGCAACTGGCGATCAGCGGCGGCAGCGCCGGTGGCCTGCTGATCGGCGCAGTGCTCAATCAACGCCCGGAGCTGTTCAAGGTCGCGATTGCCGAAGTGCCGTTTGTCGATGTGCTCAACACCATGCTCGACCCCGACCTGCCGCTGACCGTCACCGAATACGACGAATGGGGCAATCCAGAGGAGCCGGACGTTTATGATCGGATCCGGGCCTACGCCCCATACGAAAACGTCAGCGCCCAAGCGTACCCGGCGCTGCTGGTGATCGCCGGTTACAACGACAGCCGTGTGCAGTACTGGGAAGCGGCCAAGTGGGTGGCGAAATTGCGAGCCACCAAGACCGACGACAACCCTCTGCTGCTCAAGACCGAACTGGGCGCCGGCCACGGTGGAATGAGCGGGCGCTACCAGGGATTGCGTGACGTAGCGCTCGAATATGCATTTGTCTTGAAGGTTTTGGGGAGGGTCTGAGGAACTCTGTGGGATGGCCGGGTCTTAGCTCCATGCGCAAGGCCTTGCTGTAACCCAGCCCAATGTGGGGAAGGCTTTGTGGGAGCAAGGCTTACCCGCGATGGCATCGGCTTGATCTGACAGACAGAACTGAGTCGCCTGTATCGCGGGCAAGCCTTGCTCCCACAAAAGATAAAAGCCTGTCCCAGAGATCTGCTTACACCCGGGCCAAACTGAACCTGCAACAAACACAAGAAAAAGACCGTGCCAACATGTCAGAACCGACCTTACTGAACAAAGAAATCCGCGACTGGCTGATGGACTGCGGCCTGTTCGACCAGTTGCTACCCGTCGACTTCGCCGCGGCATCGGGCTATTTCAGCATCAGCGCCATCGCCGAGGGCGAAGCGATTTTCCGCGAGGGCGATGCCGGCAGCTTCATGTGCATCATCCACACCGGCCAGGTGGCCGTGCAGAAAACCGGCCCCGACGGCCAACCCGTGACCATCGCCACGCTGCGCAGCGGCCGGGCATTCGGCGAAATGGCTGTGCTCGACGG
The DNA here is from genome assembly GCF_000416195.1 of Pseudomonas sp. CFII68. Lineage (NCBI taxonomy): Bacteria > Pseudomonadati > Pseudomonadota > Gammaproteobacteria > Pseudomonadales > Pseudomonadaceae > Pseudomonas > Pseudomonas sp. CFII68. Next base: position 10,507 of record NZ_ATLN01000088.1, on the reverse strand, counting down.
CGAACGGCGCTCGGCCAGTTGCATCGCCGCCAGCGATTGCCAGTTGCTGAACCTGGGCAAAGACTCCCTGGAGAAAATGCTCAACGACGCCCCGAAGATCGCCGCCAAGATCATCCGCGCCCTCGCCGTCTCCCTGTCCAAGCGCTTGCGCATGGCCGATGGGCAGTTGTTGTCGCAGCAGGTCTGACCCCCTCTGTCAGTTGAAACACAGAACCTGTGGGAGCAAGCCTGTGGGAGCAAGCCTGTGGGAGCAAAGCCTGTGGGAGCAAAGCTTGCTCGCGATAGCGGTGTTGCATATGCCGACGTCATCGCGAGCAAGCTTTGCTCCCACAGAGTCCACCGCAATGCCCGAACCCACAGGTTTTTACCATTCAGTTGTTTCATCGAATGGCTTCAGATCTACCCCCCCGGCGACTTGGCCTTCACAGGCTTGGGTTCCATGCCCGGTATCGGCTGGTCCTTGGGCGGCTTGGGCATTTCGATCGGTGGCAGCAAGGGCGGCCCACCGCTTCCGGTGCCAGCCTTGGGCACACCGTTGGGCGTGACCGGCGGGTAGGGCATGGGAGTGGCGGTGCCAGGCGACCCGGGGATGCTCGGCGGGTTGACCGGAATCGTCGGTTGTTGAGCCTGGGCGCAACTTATTGAGAGCGCCGTCAGGGCAATGGCCGTTAGAATGATGCACTTCATCAATGGCTCCGTGGCTATTGTCTGCTTTAAGGCTAGTCGTTACCGCGCCGGTCTGCCCTCCTACGAGATTTCCATGAAACGTTTCGTTCTGCTCGACACCACGCCCATCCCTGATAACGGCGGTGCCCTGTGCCTGTTCGAGTACGGCGAAGACTTCGTCATCAAGATCCAGGGCGGTGACGGCGGGCAGTTGATGAACACCCGCATGCACGGTTCCGAAGATGCCCTGGCAGAGATTCCCTGCCGCAAGGTGGCCGGTCGTCCTGGCTCGCGTGTGCTGATCGGCGGCCTTGGCATGGGGTTCACCCTCGCCTCGGCCCTCAAGCACCTGGGCAAGACCGCCGAAGTGGTGGTGGCTGAACTGGTGCCCGGCGTGGTGGAGTGGAACCGTGGCCCATTGGGTGAAAAGGCCGGGCGACCGCTGGCGGACCCACGCACGGTGATCCGCATGGAAGACGTGGCCAAGGTGCTGCAAGCCGAACCCCAGGGTTTCGACGCGATCATGCTCGATGTCGACAACGGCCCGGAAGGCCTGACCCAGAAAGCCAACAGTTGGCTGTATTCGGCTGGAGGCCTGGCCGCCTGCGCCAAGGCCCTACGGCCCAAGGGCGTGCTGGCGGTGTGGTCGGCCAGCGCTGACCGGCAGTTTTCCGACAAACTGAAGAAGGCCGGCTTCAAGGCCGAAGAGGTGCAAGTGTTCGCCCATGGCAACAAAGGCACCCGCCACACCATCTGGATTGCCGAGAAGCTCAAGGGCTGAGCTAAACTGTGCCCAACCGTCATCAGTCTTTTTTACAAAGGTGAACCCATGAGTTCGTCAACGCCACCGTCCAACACCGCCAAGCTGGACCGCATCCTCGCCGATGCCCAGCGCGACCGGGAGATGGGCTACCGCGACAAAGCCCTGAAAATGTACCCCCATGTCTGTGGCCGCTGCGCCCGTGAGTTTTCCGGCAAGCGCCTGAGCGAACTGACCGTTCACCACCGCGACCACAACCACGACAACAACCCGCAGGACGGTTCCAACTGGGAACTGCTGTGCCTGTACTGCCACGACAACGAACACTCGCGTTACACCGACCAGCAATATTTCGGCGACGGCTCCCTGAGCACCCCGAAAATCGCCAAGGCGACCCACAACCCCTTCGCCGCACTGGCCGGGTTGATGAAGAAAGACGAGTAATTAGCCGTTGTGACGAGCGGGTTTACCTTGCGCCGCAAAGTGTTGCTCCACAGATAAAATCCCCTCACTCGACTGTGGAGCGGCTGCCTGGGCCGCTTTCATGGCCCCGCTGACAAATCTGCAATGCCCCCGTCAGGTCGCTGACAGCTTCGCACCTTTAGCATGCCCGCTACTTCCCTCATTTGCAGGTGAAGTAAGCCAAGGTTGATGAATATCAATCTGCCAAAGCCCTCCCTGCCTATTCTGTGGTTATCGGTGGCGGTGGCTCGCCTGGCCTGAAGGAGCGACAGCATGAACACTCATCAACCCCCAGCGGGCGCAACGCCATTCTGGCGGGGCAAGACCGGCATTGTCTTGATCATGTTGTTGGCCATCGGCCTCTTCTATCTGGCGCGAGAACACTTCAGCCACATCGCGGCGAATTGGCCGTACCTGATTCTCCTGATATGTCCCTTGATGCATATCTTCGGACACGGACACGGCCATGGCGGTCATGGACGACATGGCCAACCACCCGTCAACCGCAGGGATCAGGAAGGCCCCTAGCCATGCCCGACACTCCAGCGCACCTTCACCACAGTGCTTCAGCACCCAACGGCGACATGGCGACTGAATACACTTGCCCCATGCACCCGGAAATACGCCAATCCGGCCCCGGCACCTGCCCCAAGTGTGGCATGACGCTGGAGCCGGTGATGCCCGCGCTGGAAGAAGAGGACAATCCAGAACTCAAGGACTTCACCCGCCGCTTCTGGTGGTCACTGCCGTTGACGGTCATCGTCACGGTGCTCGCCATGGCGGGGCACGCCTTGTCGCTGTTTCACGGTGAAACGCAAAATCTCGTCGAGTTTTTCCTGGCCACGCCAGTGGTCCTGTGGGCAGGCTGGCCGTTTTTTGTGCGGGCAGTGGCCTCTGTTCGCCAGCGTAGCCCGAACATGTGGACCCTGATTGGCCTGGGCACCGCGGCGGCCTATCTCTACAGTGTCGCCGCCACGTTTTGGCCGGGAGGATTCCCCGCCACGTTCGTGCAAGAGGGGCGGATCGGCGTCTACTTTGAAGCCGCCGCGGTGATCATCTCCCTGACTTTGCTGGGGCAGATGCTGGAGCTCAAGGCTCGCTCGCAGACGTCGGCCGCCATCAAGTCGCTGCTGGGGCTGTCACCCAAAACCGCGCGCAGGATCAATGCCGATGGCCAGGAACAAGACATCCCTCTGACCCACGTCCATCAGGGTGACCACCTGCGGATCAGGCCCGGTGAAAAGGTCCCGGTCGATGGTACGGTGCTAGAAGGTGAAAGCGCTGTTGACGAGTCGATGCTCACCGGCGAGCCGGTTCCGGTGATCAAACGCGCCGGAGACAACCTGATCGGCGCCACGATCAACACCCACGGTAGCTTGGTGATGACGGCGCAGAAGGTCGGCGCCGAGACCGTCCTGGCGCAAATTGTTCAGATGGTCGCCCGGGCCCAGCGCTCGAAAGCGCCTATGCAGCGCATGGCCGACGTGATCGCTGGCTATTTCGTCATGGGCGTGATTGCCATCGCCGTACTGACCTTTTTCGGCTGGGGGCTGTTAGGTCCCGAACCTGGCTGGGTCTTCGGGCTGATCAATGCCGTCGCCGTGCTGATCATTGCCTGCCCCTGTGCGCTGGGGCTCGCCACCCCCATGTCGATCATGGTGTCCACCGGCAAGGCTGCCAGCCTGGGCGTGCTTTTCCGGGACGCCAGCGCCATCGAGAACTTGTGCAGGATCGACACGCTGATCGTCGATAAGACCGGTACCCTGACCGAAGGGCGCCCGGCCTTTCACAGCGTGAAAGCCACCCAGGGCTTCGACGACCGCCAGGTACTGCTGTTGGCCGCCAGCCTCGACCAGGGCAGCGAACATCCCCTGGCCCACGCCATCGTCGATCACGCACGAGCCGAGCATCTTGAACTGATCAAGCCGGCTTCATTTGAATCCGGCAGCGGCATCGGTGTCAGTGGCCAGGTGGACGGCAAACAGGTCCACTTGGGCAATACCGCCCTGATGAACGCCGCCAGCATCAGCGTCAGCCCACTGCAACAACAGGCCGAGCAGCTACGCGCGCAAGGCATCAGCATTATCTACATGGCAGTCGACGGTGTGCTGGCCGGGCTGCTGGCCGTCTCGGACCCGATCAAGCCAACCTCCAGGGAAGCGGTCAGCCAGCTCAAGGCTCACAACATAAAAATCATCATGGCCACCGGCGACGGCCTCACCACTGCACGCGCCGTGGCCAGGGAGATGGGCATTGAAGAGGTCCATGGGGAAGTCAAACCCGAGGACAAGGAACGTCTGGTGGCGGACCTGCAGCGCGATGGCCGCCAGGTCGCGATGGCGGGTGACGGAATAAACGATGCTCCCGCCCTGGCTCGGGCGAACGTAGGCATTGCCATGGGTACAGGCACGGACGTGGCGATGAACAGCGCCCAACTGACCTTGGTAAAAGGCGATTTGATGGGGATCTTGCGGGCCCGCACCCTTTCGGTGGCAACCGTTAGAAACATGCGCCAGAACCTCGGCTTTGCCTTCCTCTATAACTCGATGGGTATTCCGTTGGCTGCCGGCCTGCTGTATCCCCTGACCGGTCACCTGCTCTCGCCCATGATTGCCGCCATCGCCATGAGCGTGAGTTCGGCGTCGGTGGTGTTCAATGCCTTGCGGTTGCGTAACACGCCAGCACAATAATCCGCGCAAAAAACAGGCGCCACCAGGGCGCCTGACCGTCTCAAAACCAAAGGAGAACAAACGAGACGGTAATCAGCCGCCATTCGGACAGTTATCACCCAGGAGTCTATATTCCACGGTTTTGAGCTTGCCGTTCGAGTCTTCGTAAGTCATGCGCGACGGCCCGACACCACAGCTTTTATTGGCCGGTGTAATGCTCACCACTTTTTTTACATCGAGTTTCATGCCGTATTCGTAATGAACGATTTCGGCGACAGCTTTGCCGTTTTCGGCGGCGTATCGCGCCATGGCTTGTTGATTGTTCTGGATCATCTGGCCATAAACCCGGTCACCTCCGCCTTCCGCCAAGGCAAGGGAAGAAAGGGACAGGATCGAAACGGCGAGCAAGGCATCAAGGGTCTTCATGAGGAACTCCGGCAGTCATTTGTCAGGCAAACCATAACGACTGGTGCCTTTCACGACGCTGGCGGGGACGTTACCGATTGGTCAGGTTCGTGAACAGGTAACCGACCATCAGCCCCCACAAGTCCAATGTGGGAGCGAGCTTGCTCGCGATGGCGATCAAACAAACACCACACATCTCGAACCTGACCACCCTCCCCCATTCCCCGTATAATCGCGCCTTTTCCCCAAAGGCACCCCGCCCGTGGCCAACAAACGCTATAGCTGCATCGGTCTGTTCAACCCCAAGTCACCGGAAAACGTCGGTTCGGTCATGCGTGCCGCCGGCTGCTACGGCGTGGCGTCGGTGTTCTACACCGGCAAGCGCTATGAGCGTGCCGCCGACTTCGTCACCGACACCAAGAAAGTCCACTACGACATCCCGCTGATCGGTATCGACGACCTGAAGAAAATCCTGCCCCTGGGCTGTGTGCCGGTGGCCGTGGAACTGGTGGAAGGTGCTCGCCCGCTGCCCGAATACACCCACCCGGACCGGGCGCTGTATATCTTCGGCCCGGAAGACGGCTCGCTCGACAAGGACATTCGCGACTGGTGTGAGGACGTGGTGTACATCCCCACCACCGGTTGCATGAACCTGGCCGCCACCGTCAACGTCGTGCTGTATGACCGCATGGCCAAAGGCAACAACACCCGCTCAGGGCCGCAATTCCGCTGATCGGTGCGCAATTGGATTGAACAAGGCAGGCGCTCGGGCAGTCAGCTTTATACCAATCCCCACACTGGAGACAGATCATGAGCGATAACAATCCGTTCGAGCCGATTGAGACCACCCCTTTCCAATCCCATCCACCACAAAACGTGCAGGGTTGGGAACGCATTGGCTCACTGGCCGGCGGTGTGCTGATGATGGGCAAGGGTTTGCGCCGTGGCGGTGTGGTCGGCCTGGCTCAACTGGCGATCGGCGGCATGGCGCTGGCACGGGGGATCACCGGGCATTGCTCGGCCAAGAGCCTGCTGGAAAAGAATCGCCAGAACCTGAACAGCGCCCGCGCCCGCATCGAGCAGGCCGGTGACGAACTGAGCCGCTTGAAAGCCAATGCCGAGGCGGCGACTGGCACGGCTACGGTGACGGGGAATGATTCGTTGGATTCGCCCAAAGTTGGGCTCTGATTTTTGCAGTGCCGCTGATGGCCTCATCGCGGGCAAGCCTTGCTCCCACAGATACGATGCAATACCTGTGGGAGCAAGGCTTGCCCGCGATAGCGGTATTACTGAAGTAACCGGCTATCGAGCACAGTAGAAGCCCCATCCAGGACACTTTCACTGAGTTGCACAAACTCCTCGGTATCCACTGTCTCCAGTCGCATCGCCGCCTGCAACACATCATCCAGCGAACGCTTGTTACGGGTTTTCAGGCGAATCTCGCGGTCCAGCTCCTGCAACAGCAACACCGCCTTGGCCACCGCCGCCGAGCTGATCTGTTCGCCGCGCAAGGTGGTGATGCCCTTGCTGTCGCGGGCGAGCCGGTCGTTCAAGGTCTGATAGCGCTCATCACTCAGGCCGCCAGCGCGGCGCAGCAGTTCGATGGCGTAGTACTCGGTCAGCCCCTCGCTGATCCAGTCGCTGCGATCATGATCATTGACCCGGGCCAGCGCCTGCACCAACTCCCGCAACAACGGGCTACTGCCCCGCTCGCTGACCAGCGGCGGACGGCTGTGCAGGTAGATCGAGTCATGACCGGCCTCGGCGCCACGCCACAACGGGTCACCGGCGCCGACAATCAGCAACTTGGCCGGATGACGCGGCACCAGCGCTTGCACCTGCGGCCAGACGAACGTCAGCAATGTCAGCACATCCATCCGGCGCATGCCCTGGCCCTGGGGCGAGGCCACCGTCACTTCAGTTTCGCCCAGGCGTGTGCGGCGGCTGCCCAGTTTGCCGGCGAGCATCCAGCCCGTGGGGCGGTCGAACAGGCGCGAGGGATTGTCGATGCGAAAGCGTTGCTTGCCGATGCGCGGCCAGGGGGTCTCGATGCTTTTCCAGCCGTCGGGCAATTCAACCTCAAGACGGGCCACCAGTTCGACGCCGTCCTGCTGGTCGAGCGTGGCCGACGGCACCAGGTCGTCGCCGCGCAGCAACGCCCATGTCGGGGTCATGCGGGTTTCGAAGGTGGCGTTCTTGCGCGCATGGCTGATGCGTACGCGGTAGCTCAGGCTGGCCTTGTCGGCGGCCGGGCGCCAGACACCTCGCGCCTCCTTGCCGGGAGTGAGTTGCCATTGACCGTCGGCCTTGAAATCGCTGTAGCGACTGCCGTCGCCGAGGTCGAAATCCAGGCTGCGCACCGCAGAACCACGGGCCAGGGTCAGGCGCACCTCGGCCTGATCGCTCTGGGGCAACAGGTGCACGTGATAATCCAGATCGACTTTCTGCGCCGCCCACAGCGGCGCGCACACCGCCAGCAGCCCCGCCGCCAGCATCCGTTTCAATCCTGCAGCCATGGGGTCTCCCTGGTGGTGCGCCGCCCGGCGGTTCAGCCGGCGCGGAAAATCAGATGATCTTCCCAATCGTCTTCCGGCACGCTGCCTTCGGCCAGCATGCGCCCGGACTGGGAAATACGTTCGTGGTGCACGGCATCGCGATCACCGCAGACCAAGTGGTGCCACAACGGCAAGTCCTTACCCTCGCTGACCAGCCGATAACCGCATGTCGGCGGCAGCCACTTGAACTCATCGGCCTTGCCCGGCGTGAGCTGGATGCAATCGGGGACAAAATCGCGGCGGTTGGGATAGTCGGTGCACTGGCAGGTTTTCAGGTCCAGCAGTTTGCAGGCGATACGTGTGTAGTAGACGCTGTTGTCGTCTTCGTCTTCGAGCTTTTGCAGGCAGCACAGGCCACAGCCATCGCACAGCGATTCCCACTCCTGCAGGTCGAGCTGATCGAGGGTTTTGCGTTTCCAGAACGGTTCGACTTTGGCGGCCATGGCTCAAGCATCAACATCAGGTGGTGAAAAGGCCGACAGTCTAGTGCCCGGGCCTCTTCAGGCCAAGCATTGGCGACTGTCGGTAGGCCGGGACTTGTCAGGCCGGGCGGCGGGACGTAGGTTGTTTCATTGACTTTCCAAACCCCACCCAGGTAAGCCCATGAGTGCCAATCCCCGCATTGCCGATTACGCGATTCACCCTCAATTCATCGAGCGCTGGTCGCCCCGTGCCTTTACCGGCGAGACCCTTGCCGAAGAAACCCTGCTGGGCTTCTTCGAAGCTGCACGCTGGGCGCCGTCGGCGTACAACTCCCAGCCGTGGCGTTTTCTGTATGCGCGCCGCGACACGCCGAATTGGGAGCGTTTCCTGGGTCTGCTCAATGAATTCAACCGCGGTTGGGCCCAACACGCCTCGGCACTGGTGATCATTGTTTCGAAAACCACCTTCGCCGTGCCCGGCGCCACCGAAGAAACCCCAGCGCAGTCCCACACCTTCGATACGGGTGCGGCCTGGGGCCACCTGGCGCTGCAAGCCAGCCTCAGCGGCTGGCATACCCACGGTATGGCCGGTTTCGACCAGGAACTGACCCGCAAGGAACTGAAGATCCCGGAAGGCTACGCCCTGCACGCCGCCGTGGCGATTGGCAAGCTGGGGGACAAATCGACACTGGCCGAGTACCTCCAGGCCCGCGAAACCCCAAGCCCGCGCCGGCCGTTGAGCGAACTGGTGGCAGAAGGCGATTTCAGCCTGTAATCCCATTTTATGACCGCTGAAGACCCCCTGTGGGAGCGAGCTTGCTCCCGCCAGGCTGCGTTGTAGGAGCTGTCGAGTGCAACGAGGCTGCGATCTTTCCAAAGACACTTGAATCTCAAGCGAAAGATCAAAAGATCGCAGGCTTCGCCAGCTCCTACAGGGCGGGACGGAGCACGCTCCCTCGCCAAGTCAGTAGCCCCGGGTGAAGTCCACTTCCCCGCGCAGTGCTTCGCCCGCCTGGTAGGCCCGCAGGTTTTCCAGGAACAGCTGCACCATCATCGGTGGCGAGGTCGGTGCCGAGCTGTGGCCGGTCAGCAGCAGGCCCCAGGCGGTCCAGAAGGGGTGGCGCTGCGGCAGCGGCTCCTGGCGGCAGACGTCGATCACCGCACCGGCCAGGTGCCCGTCCTTCAGGGCCTGCACCAGGTCCGCATCCACCACCGCTACGCCGCGACCGACGTTGATGAACAACCCGGTCGGCTTGAATTGCTTGAACAGCGCCGCGTCGTACACATCATGGGTATCGGGGGTGTTGGGCAGCAAATTGATCACGTAATCCGCCTCGCCCACCAGGCGCGGCAGATCCTTCAGCGCCCCGACCTCGAGGAACGGCGCCAATGCCCGCGCCTCGCGGGCCACGCCATACAGCTGCACACCAAACGGCACGAGGAACTGCGCCACACGCTGGCCAATGTCACCGGTCCCGACGATCAACACCTTGCGCCCGGCCAGGCCTTGCCCCTGGCGGTTGTCCCACTTGCGCTCGACCTGGCTGACCAAGCGTGCCAGCACCTCACGCTCATGGCCGAGCATGTAGGTCAGCACGTATTCAGCCATCACCTGGCCGAAAATGCCCACCGCGCGGGTCAGGCGGTAATTGCGCGTCAAGCCCTCGGCCAGCAACGGCGTGATGCCCGCCCAAGTCGATTGCAGCCAGCTGGGTCTATGGCCTTGACGCAACAGGGTGGCCAGCAGATCAGGCTGGCCGAGCCAGACCGGGCAATCGGTGGCCAGGCGCGACAGTTCGGCGGAGTCGCCGCTGGTCAGCACTTCAATATCGGGTGCCGCCTGACGCAAAAGCTGGGCGTACACCGGGTGGTCGTGTTCGGCAATCAGAACGCGCATGAATCAAACCTTTCAAAAACAGTGCGGACAACCGCCGACAGAGTGTCGCTCCATCCAGGCGGTCATCGCCAATAAACTATTCCAGTGTGTTTCAAGAGCCCCCAGGACAGGGGGCCCAGGGAATCGTCAGATCGGGTCGTTGCGGCGTAGCAACTCTTCAGGCAAATGCTCGATGTACTCATCTTCGGCCGGCGGCATTTGCAAGTGATAGCCCTGGGTGTCGAGGTTTTCCAGCACTTTGTTGATGTCTTCCCGGGACAGCGCCCGCTCGGGGCTCAGCACCAGGTCGAAGGCATGAATCGCCTTGCCAAAGGCGGCCATCAACGGCTCAGGTACACGCTCCAAGGCATCGCTCTTGAGCACATACAGGTACATCTCGTTTTTCTTCGAGCTTCGGTAGATGGAGCAGATACGTTTCAAGGCTGTTCTCCTACAGTGGCCAGGCTGTCGAGCAGCGCCTGGCCCATCAACTCGCGGCGCCAGCCACGCAGCGAATCAGGCAATTGGTAAGGGCCCTCGGGGAAGCCGCTCTTGATCAGCGCTTCGAGGGTTTTCTTGCGCAGCATCAGCTCCGGGGCAATTTCCAGGCGCTCGGCTTCTGCCTGCCCCAGCGCCCGCAGACGCTTGACCAGGGCCGCGGCCTCGATGGGCAACGGCTCGGCCACCGCCGG
>NZ_ATLN01000087.1:0-21005 GCF_000416195.1 Pseudomonas sp. CFII68 | reverse complement strand
TGCAGGTGATTGAGGTGAGTGAGCTGTTGGCGAATCGGGCGTTGGATAATGTTGAGGTGAGGTAACCGAGGCGTTCGCCTCAATACAGGAAAGGTCTTGCACGGCTGGACCTTTCCTGCCGCCTTGGCGTGGGCGGCAAAGCACACCGCTGACCTGCAGTGAGTGTGGAATCGGTTGGCGCTGGAGCAAGCCGGTGAGGTGATGACTGGATAATGTTTTAAGGAGCGCTTATGCATAAAATCGGCGCTACCTGCTAACACGAATGGAGCAGTGACCATGGAATACGACGACAGATTGATAGAAGAAGCTGTGCTTGCCTTGCTGGCAGCCTTCAGCTCCGACAAAGGCAATGCCTGGAAAGGTTTCGACTTCGAGGTCATGGACCGATTGCATGAACAAGGCCTCATCAGCGATCCGGTAAACAAGAACAAGTCGATCTGGTTGACGGAAGAAGGGTTGGAGCGAGGTCGGCAGATTGCCGAGCGGTTGTTTGGAAAGAAGAGTTGAGGGTGCGCGTCGCATTGTGATTGCTCGCCAAACCCCCTCTTCAGAGGCCTAGCCAACAGTCTCGCGTTGTGTACCATCACTGGCCATAGCCGCGGCGCTTAGTCGTTGCCATTGCAAAAAGCCCATCAGCTAAGACAAAATCCCTGCCTTCCCAGACTCGATAAGGATGCGAGCATTGAAGTTTGAAACGGGCCAATTTTCTGGCAACCATGGAATTGTCTTCAGCGTATCGCGCTTCACCCTGTCAGCCGATGAACGGGGTAGCCTCAGAACACTGCACTTTGGCGAAGCGAAAGCCGCCCACTATGAAGTGAGCAACCGGGTGGTGGAGCTTTACGACAAAATGCTCGCCAAGGATCTACCCTGCCAAATGATGGTCGGGATTTCAAAACCCTTGACCCGGCAACAGGGTGATTTACTCAACACCCAACGAATGAGTATCGCCAACCTCACCACTGGCGTTTTTGGCACGGCGGCCGGCAAGTTGATGCCCGGCGCAGCCCTCCCTGTGGGATGGGTTGTCCGCGAGTTCACATTGGGCAAATTGCCGACCTATCACGCTGGTGATGTCATCGTTAGCCTGGATGCACAAGTTAGCGGTGGCATAGGTCCGCAACGCTCCGGATCCTCCATGATCATCAAGGCTCAAGGAGGCTAGGACTATGAGCGAATATGGCCTGTACGCCTTGGCATACGCGGTGTTTCTGCTGTTGTTTTTCTATATGAAATCCTACGACCTCAGGAAATGGTTCGGCATAACCCTGCTTGCGCTGGGATTCGCGAGTATTTTTGCGCTGCCATCTTTCATCTCGGGTTTTGATGTGGGTATCGCTTCAACCAGTGCTATTGCTATCGGTGCGGCACTGTTTTTTAGCCGGGCCCGGTATGTGGAGTGAGTCTGTATTCCTCTTTAATTGACCACTCACTCCGTGACGAAAAGGGGACGGATTTATTTCACCGGTTGAAATAATCCGTCTCCTTTGCTGCAGCCCGGCGGGAGCACGCTCCCTCGCCATGGGGGTAACTGGATGTCCATTGAGTTCCAGGCGCAACATCCCTTTGTGGGAGCGAGCTTGCTCGCGATAGCGTTGGGTCAGTCAGTCAGTCAGTCAGTCAGTCAGTCAGTCAGCGAGCGTTAAAGCGGCGCCGGCTTCCTAGGACAAACCCGCCCCGCGCAACTTAGACCCGTTTCAATGACCAACCTGGTCACCCACCGTCAATACAACCCGCTCAAACCTGGCATTGCTATCCAGCGGTGTAATTGCCAATAACTGATCGAGGCGAATCTCCAAGCGGCCGTCCGTGGTTTCGACTTCGAGAAATTCTTCCCGCGTGGAAGCGGTTCGCGTGGTGATCGCACGGGCTGTCAGGCGTTGGCCGTTAGTTAGCTCGATGTCCAGCGTGTAGCCGCACAGGCAGGCAATCTCCAGGTAGTCGTGCAGGTCGCAGTGTAACGGTTTATAGGTGCTCATCTCATGCCTCGTCTATTTCATGGATAAAGCTCGAACTGCAGTGGATTGTCATAGTCGCCAAAAATGTCCCCCAGTTTATTCAAGACAGACGATTTGAATGATGCGGTTATCTCCATGAATTGTTGTGTGAGTCCACTCTTCTATCGCCTTTATCTGCTGTGGTAACAGATCATAGACAAAACAAAAGTCTTCAGGTTTTGTCCAGCCCATAAGCGCCGTCAACTGGTCCATATAGATGTTTGGGACTTCTACGGTCTCTATTAGCTCTTCGGTAGTCATGTCAAAGACTTCAACGGTGGGCTTCATTTTTCTACTTTCCTTGTCGGGTCGGCGGGTTTAGTTTGTTCGCCAGTTATCGGATCGAATTCGCCAAGGTGTTGACCTTGTTTTGTGTACAGCTCTACAGCGCCGTGCTGTGAGTCCCATTCATAAATTTTGCCTTTACGATCCTTCCATCTTCGACGTTTAACCCCGCCACCACGCACAAACGTTTTGGATGGAGCAATCTTAGCCTCTGGAAACGCAGGGAGCAGCGACGGGGGCTTGTAGTACTTGTGATCCCCCGGAACACTCAGAACCACATAAACCGGCCGAACCCCCGAGTCCGCCGGAAACACCAGAATGAAATCCCTGTACTCCGGCGGATAGATCGGATCGACGATGATGCTGTCGGCCATCGGCGTCGGCGGGTAGATCCAAATAGGCGGTGCCTGGGGCGCGGCTTCCAGGGCGGGAATGCCGAGGGTGTCAGCCGGATTGGTAGCCGGCGTCCAAATCAGCTCGATGCCATCACCCAGGTCGGCGATGAACTGATCGGCTCGCGACGTGAACTGAACAACATCAACCATTTCCCAATCGGGATGCTGGCCGGTATAGAAGCCATACCCCTTGAGGCTGCCGTCGGCCTGCTGCTCGACGCTCAGGCGCATGCGGCTGCGGGCCTGCTTGAGGTCGCGTAGCTGGTCTTCGCTGTAGAGCGCGCTGTCGCCCAGGTTGGAAGGCCAGAGTAGGGTAACGATGCCTGTCAGCAGGGCCGCGCCGACGGTGCCGCCGGCAGCTGCAGCCGTAGAAGTTGCCGAACCGCCCAGCGCGAGCCTGCCCAAGGTAACGGGAACCGTACCCGCGCCGATCCGCTTGAGGGGAATCGCGCCAGATGGATCGGCGCTCCGGCCGCCGAGCCACATGAGTTCGCCGTACTGCTTGACCAGATCTGCCGGGACGTAGCCGTTGGGGTTGTTGTAATCGATGATGCCGTTGGGGAGCTTGCAGCTCTTGGCAAACACGCTTCCGGTCACGCTGAATACGGGCTTTTTATCCACCGTGGCCCAGCGCTCTCGTTCATAGGCTGCCTGCCGGGCAAGCATGGCTTCGTAAGCCAACTGCCGGGCTTCGCGCTCGGCCAGTTCGCTGGCAGTCATGTCCCGATAGGTAACGTGATGCCCGTCGCCGCCGGGCGGGTTTCGGACCTGGGGGATGTCTTTTTTGCGTGTCGCCACGTAGTGAATCTCGTCCGCTAAATGCAGCGCAGACGCTAACGCGGGAAGAGAGGGGCGCGATGTAGGAGGATTCTTGAAGTGGTTGTTCCGGTTTCCTCAAAACAGGTAGGGCTGGCTATGAGGGGCCGGAACAATTTGAAGTGTCAGATGGGGCTGTCAGTCATTGGGCAACCGCAACTCGCGAGCCGACGTCGCCTTGCGCCTTTGCCTACAACTACGCCAGAATCCGCCGGCTTGTCCGCCTTGGGTTGCGTCGGTAGTTTGGGACCTGTCACTGCTCATCAGTGATCGGGTTTAGTCGCCCGTCGTTGCTAAGTCGCTCAAGCGTCCATCAGTCAGGAATCCCCATCCCTGTACTCGATGGTGGCTGTGCGCAGGGCGCCTCCGGGCGCGCCGATATCTTAGCTCGTCGGTCGACTAACCTGCGTACAGCTGCCTCCCAATCGTTTAGTCGCGAGCGGGAAGTAGCCTCAACCAAAGAGAGCTAAGGCTATGGTCAAAATTACACCGAATCCTCCAGTTACAGACGAACCCACGTCCCGTGCGCAGTCTGCCCGCAACAAGAAAATCGACGACGCTACCACGCGAGCGTTGGATTACTACCTGAAACCCAAGCCTAAGGGCGAAACGACTGACAAGTCCGACTCCATTTTGCGGATTGATCCGAGTGTGGATTCTGAGTGTTTGCTTGCGAACCTCAGTGAGAACCTGGCTTCGGCGAATGCCATGATCAGTGATTTGGCGTTTGATCTGGATGGGTCGCGGCGGCGTATTGCGATGGGGATTTTGCAGGTGATTGAGGTGAGTGAGCTGTTGGCTAATCGGGCGTTGGATATTGTTGAGGTGAGGTAGGTAGCAATATCACGTGCTACGTAAGCTGGAAAAAGGTCTTGCCCAGCAAGACCTTTTTTGTGTCGAGGAAGACTGTCGCAATGCAGTAAATTCAAGACGTCTCAGGGCAATTTTCCTCGTTGTTGTTCTGCGACTGCTTATCCCTGGCGCCGTTACCGGACTTCTGCGGACCTCAGTAATCGACTAAGCCTGAATATTGCGAAATGTATGTCATCTTGGGTATCCCCATCCCATTCCTCAACCGTTTCGAGCTCTATCTGCAGCCTTGCAATACGCTGTTTGATCTCCTCAATTTCAAGGGCACCACATTGCTTAGCGATTGCCAGCCAACCGTCGTCTGAAATTTTTTCCTGGAGAGACAAGCCTGACCGGGCATTCTCAATCAGCTTCTGTAAGTTACTCATCTACGATCTCGGGCGGGCTGCAAAAAAAAAGGCGCTGGGAACTCTGACGATATCCTAAGAGTACGGGAGCGAAAACCCGCGTAAGCCCAGGCCGTCAGCCATTGGGCGAGCAGAACCTGCAAGCCCACATCGTCTTGCGCCTTTGCCTACAACTACGCCAGAATCC
The DNA here is from genome assembly GCF_000416195.1 of Pseudomonas sp. CFII68. Classification (NCBI taxonomy): domain Bacteria; kingdom Pseudomonadati; phylum Pseudomonadota; class Gammaproteobacteria; order Pseudomonadales; family Pseudomonadaceae; genus Pseudomonas; species Pseudomonas sp. CFII68. The sequence continues at coordinate 16,108 of NZ_ATLN01000087.1, read as the reverse complement.
GCCGGCTTGTCCGCCTTGGGCTGCATCGGTAGTTTGGGACCTGTCACTGCTCATCAGTGATCGGGTTTAGCAGCTCGTGGCGAAACAGGTTGTGCAAGGTGTCATCCAGTCAGGAATCCCCATCCTGCACTCGATGGTGGCTGTGCGCAGGGCGTCCTCGGACGCGCCGGTTTCTTGTTTCCCCGGTCGACTAACCTGCGTACAGCTGCCTCCCATCGTTTAGTCGCGAGTGGGTGATGGCTCCAACTACAGGAAACAAGATAATGGCAAAAGATACTCCGAACCCTCCCGATACGAACGAACACGTCTCCCGTGCTCAGTCTGCCCGCAACAAGAAAATCGACGACGCTGCCACGCGAGCGTTGGATTTTTATCTGAAACCCAAGCCTAAGAACGAAACGTCTGACAAGTCCGACTCCATTCTTCGTATTGATCCGAGTGTGGATTCTGAGTGTTTGCTTGCGAATCTCAGTGAGAATTTGGCTTCGGCGAATGCCATGATCAGTGATTTGGCGTTTGATCTGGATGGTTCGCGGCGGCGTGTTGCGTTGGGGATTTTGCAGGTTATTGAAGTGAGTGAGCTGTTGGCGAACCGGGCTTTGGATATTGTTGAGGTCAGGTAGCGGAGGCGTTCGCCTCATTACGGGAAAGGTCTTGCGCGGCGAGACCTTTCCTCCCGCGTGGCGTGGATGGCAAAACACACCGTTGACCTTGCGGTGTGTGGAATGAACAGAACCGTAGGAGCTGATCCATGATCCGCAAAGCCAGAATCAGCAGCGTGAGGCCTGTGCGCGGCAAACATGCCTTGCAAGTGGAGTTTGCCGACGGTAAGCGCTACGACGTTGACCTGAGGGAACACATCCGACAATTCCCGGTGTTCCAGCCATTGGAGGGTCTGTCGTTGTTCGGCACTGCTCAAGTGGGCGGATGGGGCTTCGATGTGAACTGGGGTGATGACTTGGAACTGGCGGTTGTCAGCTTGCACCGGTTGGCGCTCGAGCAAGCCGGTGAGGTAATGACTGGATAAGGTTTAAGGAGCGCTGATGCGTAAAATCTGCGCTACCTGCCAACACAAGCGGAGCAGCGAACATGGGATACGACGACAGATTGATAGAAGAAGCTGTGCTTGCCTTGTTGGCAGCCTTCAGCTCCGACAGCGGCAATGCCTGGAAAGGTTTCGACTTCGAGGTCATGAACCAATTGCATGAACAAGGCCTCATCAGCGATCTGGTAAACAAGAACAAGTCGATCTGGTTGACGGAAGAAGGGTTGGAGCGAGGTCGGCAGATTGCCGACAGGTTGTTTGAAAAAAAGAACTGAAGTGCCCGCTCCGCCTTGTGAGCGCTCGCCAGAAAGCCACGGCGAACCCTGTCGAAAGCCTGCTTTTGGCTGACGCCATGATCAGACATTCGACTTTGATGGGGTTAACGCAGGTCTGCTGGGTTGGTCGCTGTCTTCATGGCTTACGGGTTCGACCCCTTCAACCGATTCTTCTTGCCGTTCAGGCATACAGTCTGCAGACTCTTCCGGTTATCCATATATGTGAAGCTGATTGATGAACGGCGAAATCTCCCTCTCCTCCTTTGCCACAACGCTTATGGCGGCAGGCAACCCGGATGATGAGACGATGTCCGAAAAGTTGGTGAGCGACTTGATGAACGGGCACGCCACCGATTTTGTGTACAGCACGCTGTCACTGTGCGATCGACGCCAGCATGGCATTTTCTTTTCAGGGCCCTCTTGGGCAAAGAAAATCCTATCAGGCCAAAAAATGGCTAGATGGCGAAGGTTTATAGATCCAAGTGTAGGTGTAGGTGACCTTTTAATAGAGGTATGCAATTCTTTACCGTTAAAAAGTTCAGCTAGCAAAACAATTGAAAACTGGTCAGAACGATTAGTTGCAATTGATCTGCGGAAATCTTTCCTTGATATAGCATGGTTGAGAATACAAGCGCTAGCTATTCATCGACATAGCGTAGAAAAAGGTCAAGCGTCTGATCTTGTATTCAGGAAATTGCCTGAAAATTTTATAGTTGGAGATGCTCTTACTATTGATCTCAACCTCCGTCAGCACGACTGCGTGGTTATGAATCCTCCATATCAGCGAATCATTGCTCCCCTTCAAAGCTTCGTTGGGAAAGGTAAAAGATCAGCTGCTGCAATTCATTTAGAACATATCATTCTCCAAGCTCCTCCAGGGGTAGGCGTGTTTGCTCTTATTCCTGATGTTTTAAGGAGTGGCAGTTCGTACGAGCGATTTAGACGAGAACTCAGGAAGGTAGCGGATGTATCCTCTTTCGATCCGTTTGGCGCGTTTGGAACACAGGCTGATATTGATGTTGCGATATTAGTTGCAGTTACAAAGACGCCAATGGATGAGAGTAAAGCGGATAAGGTCGAGTCGAGTCGAGTGAAAAAGGTCGGTGATCTTTTTGACGTTTCAGTGGGACCCGTGGTGCCCCATCGTACGCCTATCACTGGAAAGATGTATGGTTATCTGACAGCAAAAAATGCCGTTGTCGGAAAAGAAATATCGTCTCCCGATGACTTCGCAAGTTATGCATGCAGGTTAGAAAAAGGCCCGCTGGTGATAGTTCGTCGTACATCGAGTCCGTCCGATAAAAAGAGGGCAAGAAGTACATTGGTGACTTACTCCAAAGAGCTGTTGGTGGAAAATCATCTTCTCATTCTTAAACCCAAAGATAAGAAGGTAAGTTCGTGTCGTGCATTGTTGCGCGTACTAGAGCATCAGAGTACAAATGTATGGTTGAATAACTTTATAAGATGTCGTCATCTTACCGTCGGGTCACTTAAACAGCTTCCTTGGATCAATGGTTAAAATGGAGCTTAATTCATGGAATCGCACCCTTTAGGATTTAGATTTGCACCATCCATCCTTGAGCGACTAGGTGAAGAACTAGTTCCCAATCTTGATCAAGCTATTATCGAATTAATCCGAAATTCCTATGATGCAGACGCGTCTGAATGCACCGTAGAAATTAGAATGGATCTAATCGACGGTGGTACTATCGTTATTTCAGATAATGGTTCGGGAATGACTTATGACCAGATAAGAAATAACTGGTTGGTGCTGGGGGGGTCTTCAAAGGAAAGTACTAAACTAACTCGGAAAGGTCGAAGAACTGTTGGTGATAAGGGGCTGGGTCGACTAGCCGCGCTAAGAGCGGGGGCATCTGTAGAAATGATTACCCGGCATTACTCGGCGGGGGCGGATGAGGCGCATTCTATAACTATCGAGTGGAGTCAGTACGATAACGTTAAGGTCGTTGAAGAAGTTGGTCTTCCCATTGAAAGAAATAGTCGCGCAGAGTTTGGAACAACAACTATTCTCAGGGGGGTTAGGAGAGCCCTTGGACGGGGCGAAACAGATCGATTAGGGCGGAGTATTGTTCTTCTGACTAGTCCCTTTCAAGGCGAAAGTGATTTTAAGGTTACACTTTTTGCTCCGGATTACCCAGAGTTGGAAGCTAGAGTAAAAAACGGTTATCTGGATGATGCCGAGTATGTGCTCAAAGCGGATTTATTACCTGACGGATCAGGTTATGCAGAGGTTTTGGATTTCAAAGGCGATACTCTTTATAGTGCCACATCTGCCGAATGGCCTGCAAAATCTTCTAAATTTCCATTGACGTACAATGCACCGCCTGCAAAGTTTGAACTCTATAGTTTCGTGTTTAATAGAAACGCTTTTTCGGGGCGAGGCTCAACGATAACTGAAGTCAAGGACTGGCTAAAGGTCGTAGGTGGCGTCCACTTTTACCATCGTCAGTTCCGGGTCCCACCATATGGTGATGCCGGTCATGATTGGTTAGATATGAATCTTTCTCGGGCCCGCAGCCCGGAAGAGCGTCCCTCAACAAATACTAGTGTTGGGCGCGTGATTGTGGACGACCCCGATGGCGTATTGAGGCAAAAAACTGATCGATTCGGTTTTATTGAAAGCGAGGAGTTCTTTGAGATTCGACGCTTCGCAAAAGATGCATTGGAGTGGTTGGCGCGTCGCCGGTTGCGAGATGCTGAAGCGCGACGGGACTTACAAAAAGTAGCATCTAAAGCAGCTCCTGCTCAAGCCCGCGCTGAACTGTTGGATACGATTTCTCAAGCGCTACCGGCCCCTGAGAAAGAAAAGGCTATTAAGGCACTTGATAGATTGGAGCAAAATTTTCAAAGAGAGCTTCGTTCAACTCGAGAGGATTTAGTCTTGTATCGATCGCTTGCAACTGCTGGGACTACTGCGGCGGTGTTCGCGCATGAAATCGGTAAACCTATAAGATCCATTGCAGGGAGTGAGAAAAGTATTCGTAGGAGGGTTAAACAGTATTGCTCTGACGAAGTCGTTGTAAAGTTTGAATCTCCTCTGGATTTGATCGTTACTGCTTCAGAGCGTTTGACCAGATTTGCATCAATGCAAATTGACTTCTTGAAACGTGAAAAAAGGCGGCACGGTGCGGTAAATGTCAATAAGGTTATTCAAACTCTATATGGGTTGTGGAAGCCTATACTGGAAGATGCAAAGATTGAAATTGAGTTGGCTCCATACAGAACAGACGATGCAGTCATATACGGGGCAGAAGCTTTAGTTGAGACTATTATTACGAATTGCCTTACTAACTCGGTTAGTGCGTTCGAACGCGTTGGGGCTCGAACCAAAGATAGAAAAATAAAAATTTCAGTTAATATTGAAGGCAATACCGTGGCAATAGAAGTTGAGGATAATGGGCCCGGAATTAATATGGATATTGAGGAGATTTGGCTCCCGGGCAAGACAACAAGGCAGGAGGGTACCGGCTTCGGACTGACAATTGTTAAAGACTCAGTTCTAGATTTGGGTGGTAAATACAGTGCTTCCACTGTCAATGAGTCGGGAGCTATATTCAATTTCGTATTTCCATTGCTCACCAATCCCACCACTACGTGAAACTCATGAAATCAATTAAGACTGTTGCGGTTGTAGACGATGATGATCAGGCAGCTCTGACAATCATTCACGCCTTGGAGGATGGCCGTTTTGAGCCCTATCGGCAGGAGGCGGCTGAAAGCTTAGCAGCTTTGGCTGATCTTATCATCCTCAACTCAGATGCAGCGGTTTGTGATCATCGGTTGAGATATGGAGCATTTGCAGACATATCAGGTGCTGAGCTCGCGGCCGCCTTGGTAGAAAAAAGACACCCTACGATACTGGTAACGCAGTATTTAGACCAATATGCCGATATCGCTATTCGAACCTATCGAAGCAATCTTCCAGTAGTGTTGCGCCGTGAAGATGCTGATGAGCCTGAGGAACTCAGAGCGGCATTTGCAAGGTGTATTAACGAACTTAGACGTGGCAAAGTAAATGATAGAAAGCTCCACAGAACCTTACTTCAGGTCATGGATGTGTCAGATGTAGGTGGCGTTAGGGTTATCGATGCTATCGTAAATGGCTGGAATCCCAAAGATACAGTCCGCTTTCCTTTGTCATTGGTTGCGGCAGATGATCAGAAGAAAGTGGCACGGTTTAGTATTTTGGAGGCACTCACGAATGTAAGTACTTTGGAGAAAGTTGACTTGTATTTTGAGAGCGTAAAGTTGGCGCCGGAGCCGGAGTGGGACGATGGATTACGGTGAAATTATAATTCTCGATGTTGGTCATGGTAATTGCACAATCATCAAGCATGGTGATGAAGCCATTATTATTGATGCACCTGGGCGCCCAGTTGTTGCCAAGATTCTAGACGATTTAAAGATAAAATCTATCCGGGCACTACTTATTTCTCATGCTGATAGTGATCACCTTTCGGGAGCAGTTCCGATCTTGATGAATGCGGGGCGCCCTGTTCAGCAAGTATATGTAAACCCGGATAAGCGTAATACCGATTCTTGGCTTCAGTTTAGAATAGCAGCCGGAGATGCTAGAAAACTTCAAGGTACCAAAATTTACCCTGCACTCACGATTGACAGTCCGCAACAGCTTGCTATATGTGGTACAACTGTCCATGTGCTTCATCCAACTCCAGAAATATGTCTTGCTACCAATGAAGGGGCGCATACTGATGGCATTAAGCTTGACGCAAATAGTATGTCTGCAATTGTGCTCATAGAACACGACGGTGAAAGGTTGTGTTTGCTCGCGGCGGATTCAGGTCGACATAGTCTCAATGTCATGATGGATGAAAAAATTGATATCAGTGCTCATGTTTTGGTTTTTCCACATCACGGGGGGCACATAGGTGGGGCATCGGATAATAAGGAGTTTGCCAAGGAACTAGTTTCCGCGGTTAGGCCAAGATTGGTACTTTTTTCATTAGGAAGAGGTGCGCATGGAACCCCACGTCCAGACATAATTGCTGGAGCTAGAGAAGCTTTCACTGATGATACCCCCTACATCGCATGCACGCAGATTTCTAAAAACTGCTCAGAAGCGTTGCCTGGTAAAACGGAACGGCCCTTGGTTAAAAACTCAGAAGGACTTGCTAAGAACCAATGCTGTGCGGGTACGATCATACTTCCTTTAAGTAAAGGTGGTCTCGAAAGTATTATGGCTAATTTAAGCGAGCATCATGGGAAATTCGTCGCAAGTGAAGTGCCTAATGCTTTATGCAGGCGCCAGATTGCTCCGGTCGTTCCCAGGATAATTGCAACTACAAGCTAGCTTTGGTTCGACTGATGGGCGATAAATGCAATAGATATGACCAATAATTACTTTATTGTTTCGGGCCAAATACTAAGATCAATTTTTGGCATGTCTGCCCTTGGCGAGCATGGCCCAATCGGCATCTTTCGAAATTTGTAGCTCGATCATGCTGAATCACCTAAGGACCGAAGGAGGGGAGGGGGGACCGTTGCGAACGTGCTATCCATCTCTGCGCGGTCGTAATCCAGTAAATACTCTTGATGCTGACAGTACAGCTGCCTGAGCAGCGTTTCGTTAGGCCCAACGACATCCATGCCTCTGTCGTCATAGGGGAAGACCATAACGCTCTGCGGCAGGTTGAAAAGATACAAAATGCAGTTGAGTTGCGGTTGGATCGGAGCGAGGTCTTTGGCTAGGGCTCCCCATAGCAACGTATCAAGGCGGGAGATGGGGAGTTTGAACGCGACATTGATCCAATACTCTGGCTGATCTTCGCTGTACCACTCGTCAGCGGCTATATTCTCACGCCAGATTGAATGCGTAGAGGGAGTGAGTATCCCGGCAGATCGCAGCGCGCGAAGCTCTGGCCTGTGGATGAAATGGCTTCCGGCAGAGTAGGCGCGCAGACAAACGACGAGCTCGTCTTCGCCGTGGAAGATGTCGTTACAGATCCTTGTCGCTTTGCGGAGAGCGGTTAGAAACTGATCGATCACTCCGCCGGGCTCGGAGAGTTCAAAACGCAGCCCGCCAGGATAGGAATAAAACAGTGGTCTGGCGAATGTGTTGCAGCCAAAAATTCGCTCGATTTCGATTTGTAGATTCACGTGTGTCCTTGGCAACTGTTCAACCATTTCCATGGTTCGGGCGTGCGGTATGGAAAAAGGGATATCCAGCCTTTAGGAGGGGCGGTGGCCAGTTTTCTAACGTCCGCTATGCGTTTGGGATTTTTTGGTGGCAAACTGCCTTTTACCACTCAACTTATAGGGACTTAAGGTTGGCATCTCTCATTGAGGCTTTAGATTGGCTGCCCCGGCATTTTGGTGCGCTCAAACCAACGGATGAACACTGTATCCCCCGTGGTTACTATTCACCTGGTTTTATTGCCGTGCTTGCCGCATACCTCAATCACAAAGGTGTTAGGGGGGATGCGCTTACCTATGCTTGCGAACAGAATCAAGGATACCTGGCTGCTGTAGGGCTTTCGAGAGCGCTATGGGGGGTGGATGACTATCAATATGAACGTAAAAATGCGGGCGTTAACTACGCTCCGCTAACCCCCCTAGCGTCCCAAGATGCTGTGGATGCGGCAACAGCACAGATCAATAGCTGTCTTAGGGCGTACGCTGTCCAGGGAGCCTCTGATTACAGCAAAAGTCCCGCCTTCAAGGATCTCACCCATGTGGTAGGTGAGCTGCACGATAATGTTTGGTCACATGGGTTGAGTACGGGATTTTCCACGGCTCAGCGACAGCTACTTCGAAAGGGACCTGATCATGTGATTGAGTTTTCCCTTGCGGATTGTGGGTTGGGTTTTCTTGATGAGTTGAAACGCTCAGGCATCCGGGGAGTGCATACCAGCCAAGAGGCCATCGACTGGTGTATTCAGGAAGGTAACTCGAGCAAGCTAGCTACGAAGGTTGATGAATGGGCACAATCCGTCCCAGAGGACTTTTTAGGGGGAAACTCTTTTGGGGGCGCTACCGTTCGTCCGGTGGGTAATGGGAACCACCACCAAGGCCTTGGTTTGGCAAAGCTCGTAGAGCTTGCGAAAAAGTACAATGGAGTCCTATATTTGGCTTCAGGTAATTGCGTTATGCGCATGCTGCATAGCGGAGCGATCAAATACCGCCCTTTACACAGCCCGTGGAAAGGTGTAGCAATCTCGCTCTCGATTAAAGAATCTAGCTTCATGGCCGCTAAGGCAGATGAAGCTGCTGACATAGATGACATCATGAATTTACTGAGGAGGTGACCATGGAAGCGTATACCTTTCAGCACACGGACCTAGCGTCACGAACTCTAGCCTCACGCGAGCGCTCAAATCTGGCCCAAGAGCTTGCAAAGGGTGATCAGGTTGTAATCGACCTGAAAAAGGTAGAGTCGATCTCCGAGTCGTTTGCTGATGAGCTTTTCGGTGTTCTTGTCATGGAGCGTGGATTCGATTTCGTCGTCAAGCATGTGAAGATTGTTAATGCTGCTGACGATGTGCTTCGTTCCATTGCAATAGCCATGAAGCGGCGCTGTCTGGCTGTCGCATAGCATCTAAATAGCCCGCTAAGGCGGGCTTTTTGCGAGAGGTCCTGCCCAACTCATAGAACGTCACGCAAATAATCCTTGAGTGTGACAGCTGGAGCATAAAGCTTCCCCATCGTCCGCACAGCACCCAAATCCTCCGCCAATCGTCTCAGCTCCCGCCCCAACACCGTATCCACCCCACCAACCGCTCCCAACGCTAAATCCAGGCATCGACTGATTTCGCCCTGAATCCCAGCCACATCCCCCCGCCGCACCAACAACCCAAAAACCTCCCGATCACAACCCCCCATCAACGGATCATCCCGCAGAATCGGGCTGTGGCCCTCCGTCTCATAAGCCAGCTTGAGGGAGTAAAGAGCGACCGTTTCCAGCAGCAATTCCATGGGGTGAAATCCTTTGTGACTGGGTGGGGAGGGTGGGGTGATGGTTAATGTCTTGGATTCGGCAGCTCGGGGTATTGGTGAGGGTGGTGACTTTTTTGTGAGCGCTTCGCGCTCAAGCGGGAGCAAGCTCCCTCGCCACAGGTTCTTCTCCTGCCACAGGATCTTCCGCTACCACAGGTTTTTCCCTGCTACAGGTTCTTCTCTATCACCGGGGGGCTTCCTTGTTCCCAGGTTCTTCCTTACCACATGTTCTTCCTCTCCATGGGGTTGGCTATGGGGGGCCGCTTCGCGGCCCAGCGGGGATAAATCCCCTCGCCACAAAGAGGGGCGGGTATAAATCCTCTCACCACAAAGGGGAGTGGGTATAAATCCCTTCACCACACAGGGGAGCGGGGATAAATCTCCCTCACCACAAAAGCGCGTGGAGGATTGGTTGGGATCTGCGTTACCCGAGGAAAACCACTTTCCTACAGACGAAAAAAAAGACCTTGAATTTCAAGGTCTTTCTTTAAGATGGTGCCCCGAGGGAGACTCGAACTCCCACTCCTTTCGAAAACGGATTTTGAATCCGCCGCGTCTACCAATTCCGCCATCAGGGCTCAATGGCGGCGAAGTATAGAGAGGTGCCTACCGTTGGTCAATCACGTTTCATGGTGAATTTTTGATATTTCCGCTAGACTTTCCGGCCCTGCTAGACGAACCCCATCATGCGTGTTGCTGACTTTACCTTCGAACTCCCGGATTCGCTGATCGCTCGCCACCCTCTGGCCGAGCGTCGCGCCAGTCGACTGTTGACCCTGGACGGGGTCAGCGGTGCCATGGCTCACCGTCAATTCACTGATTTGCTTGAGCATTTGCGCCCGGGCGATTTGATGGTGTTCAACAATACCCGGGTGATTCCGGCGCGCTTGTTTGGCCAGAAGGCCTCCGGCGGCAAGCTGGAGATTCTGGTGGAGCGGGTGCTGGACAGTCATCGCGTGCTGGCCCATGTGCGGTCGAGCAAGTCGCCCAAGCCCGGTTCGTCGATCTTGATCGACGGCGGCGGTGAGGCGCGGATGGTGGCGCGGCATGATGCGTTGTTCGAGCTGGAATTTGCCGAAGAGGTGTTGCCGCTGCTCGACCGTGTCGGGCACATGCCGTTGCCTCCTTATATAGACCGCCCGGACGAAGGTTCGGACCGCGAGCGTTATCAGACCGTGTACGCCGAACGCCTGGGGGCGGTGGCGGCGCCGACGGCGGGGCTGCATTTTGATCAGCCGTTGCTGGAGGCGATTGCCGCCAAGGGCGTGGAGACGGCGTTCGTGACGCTGCACGTCGGCGCTGGCACGTTCCAGCCGGTGCGCGTGGAGCGTATCGAAGATCACCACATGCACAACGAATGGCTGGAAGTGAGCCAGGAAGTGGTCGATGCCGTGGCGGCCTGTCGCGCGCGCGGTGGGCGAGTGGTGGCGGTGGGGACCACCAGCGTGCGCTCCCTGGAAAGCGCCGCCCGCGATGGCGTGCTCAAGCCGTTCAGTGGCGACACCGATATCTTTATCTACCCGGGCCGGCCGTTTCATGTGGTCGATGCCCTGGTCACCAACTTTCATTTGCCTGAATCCACGCTGTTGATGCTGGTTTCGGCGTTCGCCGGTTATCCCGAAGCCATGGCCGCCTACAAGGCCGCCGTCGAGCATGGATACCGCTTTTTCAGCTACGGTGATGCGATGTTCATCACCCGTAACCCCGCGCCACGCGGACCCGAGGAAACAGTATGAGTCGCACCTGTCGCATGTCCTTCGAGTTGCTCGCCACCGATGGCAAGGCTCGTCGCGGTCGTCTGACCTTCCCCCGCGGTACCGTGGAAACCCCCGCGTTCATGCCGGTGGGCACCTACGGCACGGTCAAGGGCATGCTGCCGCGTGACATCGAGGCGATTGGCGCGGAAATCATCCTCGGCAACACCTTCCACCTGTGGCTGCGCCCGGGCATGGAAGTGATCAAGGCCCACGGCGACCTGCACGATTTCATGCAGTGGAAAGGCCCGATCCTGACCGACTCCGGCGGCTTCCAGGTGTTCAGCCTCGGTGCCATGCGCAAGATCAAGGAGGAGGGCGTGACCTTCGCTTCTCCGGTCGATGGTTCCAAGGTGTTCATGGGGCCGGAAGAGTCGATGCAGGTGCAACGCGACCTGGGCTCGGACATCGTGATGATCTTCGACGAATGCACGCCGTACCCGGCCGATGAAGACGTGGCGCGGGTGTCCATGGAGCTGTCGTTGCGTTGGGCCCAGCGGTCGAAGAACGCCCATGGCGACAACACCGCGGCGCTGTTCGGCATCGTCCAGGGCGGCATGCACCGCGACCTGCGCATGCGCTCGCTCGAAGGCCTGGACAAGATCGGCTTCGACGGCCTGGCGATTGGTGGCCTGTCGGTGGGCGAGCCCAAGCACGAGATGATCAAGGTGCTCGATTACCTGCCGGGCGAGATGCCGGCTGACAAACCTCGTTACCTTATGGGCGTTGGCAAACCGGAAGATCTGGTTGAGGGTGTGCGCCGCGGTGTGGACATGTTCGATTGCGTGATGCCAACCCGTAATGCCCGCAATGGGCATCTGTTTATCGACACCGGTGTGCTGAAGATCCGTAACGCGTTTCATCGCCATGATAATTCGCCGCTGGATCCGACTTGCGATTGCTACACCTGCCAGAACTTCTCCCGCGCTTATCTGCATCATTTGGACAAGTGCGGCGAAATGCTCGGCAGTATGCTCAATACCATCCACAATTTGCGCCATTATCAGGTGCTTATGGCTGGTTTGCGCGAGGCTATCCAACAAGGTACATTGGCCGCCTTTGTCGAGGCCTTCTATGCCAAGCGCGGGTTGCCTGTTCCGCCTTTGGACTGAGTTTTCCGATCCTAGATTCAATACTTGCAACTGGAGTGCTAAATGAGCTTTTTTATCTCTAATGCCATGGCTGACGCGGCTGCACCGGCTGCTGGCCCTATGGGCGGTGGTTTCGAGTGGATTTTCCTGGTCGGCTTCCTGGTCATTTTCTACCTGATGATCTGGCGTCCACAGGCCAAGCGCGCCAAAGAGCAGAAGAACCTGCTCAGCAGCCTGCAAAAGGGCGATGAAGTGGTCACCACCGGCGGCATCGCTGGCAAGATCACCAAAGTGGCCGATGACTTCGTGGTACTGGAAGTGTCCGACACTGTTGAAATGAAGTTCCAGAAGGGCGCCATCGCGGCCACGCTGCCAAAAGGCACGCTGAAAGCGATCTAAGTAACAACTTCTTTTCAATCGACGGGGCGCGCAAGGCGCCCCGCGTCATAAGCGGGCGGCGTGATGCTGAACAAATACCCTCTGTGGAAATATGTACTGATCCTGGCGGTGCTGGCGGTCGGTCTGATTTATTCCGCTCCCAATCTATACCCGGATGACCCGGCCATTCAGGTCAGTGGCGCAAGCACTGCGCTGCAGGTCACCCAGGCCGATCTGGACCGTGCGAGCGCTGCGCTCAAGGCGTCCAATATCGAGGTCAAGGCTGCGTCCATCGCCGAAAACGGCAAGGGCGGCCTGTTGCGCCTGGTCAAGTCTGAAGACCAACTGCCAGCCAAGGACGTGGTCCGCAAGGCGTTGGGCGACGATTACGTTGTGGCCCTGAACCTGGCCCAGACCACCCCGCAATGGCTGCGCAACCTCGGCGCGCATCCGATGAAGCTGGGTCTGGACTTGTCCGGTGGTGTGCACTTCCTGCTGGAAGTGGACATGGACAAAGCCCTCGACGCGCGGATGAAAGTCTACGAAGGCGACGTCAAGAGCCTGTTGCGCAAGGACCGCGTGCGTTATCGCAGCCTGCCGCCACTCGACGGTGCCATTCAGCTGGGCTTCAGCGATGAAGATACCCGCGAGCAGGCCCGTGCGCTGATCCGCAAGAATTTCAACGATTTCGACATTGTGCCGGCCGACCTCAATGGTCAGGCGGTGCTGCGTCTGGCGATGACCCCGGCCAAGCTGGCGGAAATCCGCGAATACTCCATCAAGCAGAACTTGACCACGGTGCGTAACCGCGTCAACGAGCTGGGTGTGGCCGAGCCGATCGTGCAGCGCCAGGGCGCCAACCGCATCGTGGTTGAGCTGCCAGGTGTGCAGGACACTGCCGAAGCCAAGCGTATCCTCGGCAAGACCGCCAACCTGGAATTCCGCCTGGCCGCTGAGTCGGGTGCTTCCAAGGCCACTTCCGAGAGCTTCGAGTTCCGCGAGGGCGGTCGTCCGGCGGCGCAGATCGAGCGTGGCCTGATCATCACCGGCGACCAGGTGACCGACGCCCAGGCGGGCTTCGACGAGCAGGGTCGTCCACAGGTGAACATTCGCCTGGACGGCCACGGCGGCGAACTGATGAGCCGCGCTACGCGCAGCAACGTCGGTCGCAGCATGGCGGTGATCTTCATCGAGCAGAAGCCGACCACCACCTACACCAAGCAAGTGGTCAACGGCGTCGAGAAAGACGTACCGGTGCAGACCTTCAAGGAAGAGAAGAAGATCATCAGCCTGGCGACCATCCAGTCGCCACTGGGCAGCCAGTTCCGCATCACCGGCCTGAACGGCCAGGGTGAATCCTCGGAACTGGCTCTGCTGCTGCGTGCCGGTGGCCTGGCCGCGCCGATGTACTTCGCGGAAGAACGCACCATCGGCCCGAGCCTGGGTGCCGACAACATCACCAAGGGTGTTGATGCGTCGCTGTGGGGCATGCTGTTCGTGTCGCTGTTCATCATCGCCATCTACCGCTTCTTCGGCATCATCGCCACCGTTGCGCTGGCGGTGAACATGGTGCTGCTGCTGGCGCTGATGTCGTTGCTGGGCGCTACGCTGACCCTGCCGGGTATCGCCGGTATCGTCTTGACCATGGGCATGGCGGTGGACGCCAACGTGCTGATCTTCTCGCGGATACGTGAAGAGATCGCTGCGGGCATGACGATCCAGCGGGCAATCAACGAAGGCTTCGGCCGGGCATTCACCGCGATTCTCGACTCCAACCTGACCACGTTGCTGGTTGGCGGGATTCTCTTTGCCATGGGCACCGGCCCGGTCAAGGGCTTCGCAGTGACCATGTCCCTCGGGATCTTTACCTCGATGTTCACAGCCATCATGGTGACCCGCGCAATGGTCAACCTGATCTTTGGCGGTCGTGACTTCAAGAAGTTGTGGATTTAAGGGGCTGCCATGTTACGTACAATCAACTTCATGGGCGTTCGCAACATTGCGTTCGGCGTCACATTGTTTCTCACGGTCCTGGCGTTGTTCAGCTGGGCCACCAAGGGTCTGAACTACGGCCTGGACTTCACCGGCGGTACGCTCATCGAGCTGACCTACGAGCGTCCGGCCGACGTCACCAAGGTGCGTGAGCAACTGGCGACCTCGGGCTACAGCGATGCCATCGTGCAGAGCTTCGGCGCAACGACTGACCTGTTGGTGCGTATGCCCGGTGAAGACCCGCAATTGGGTCACCAGGTAGCCGAGGCCTTGCAGAAGGCCGGCGGCGACAACCCGGCCCAGGTCAAGCGTGTCGAGTTCGTCGGCCCGCAAGTGGGTGAAGAGCTGCGCGACCAGGGCGGCCTCGGCATGCTCTTGGCGCTGGGCGGCGTGATGCTCTACCTGGCTTTCCGCTTCCAGTGGAAGTTCGCAGTGGGCGCGATTGTCTCGCTGATCCACGACGTGATCGTGACCGTGGGCATCCTGTCGTTCTTCCAGATCACCTTCGACTTGACGGTGCTGGCGGCGGTGTTGGCGATCATCGGTTACTCGCTCAACGACACCATCGTGGTGTTCGACCGGGTGCGTGAAAACTTCCGAGTGCTGCGCAAGGCGTCCTTGATCGAGAACATCAACATCTCGACCACCCAGACCCTGTTGCGGACCATGGCGACGTCGATCTCCACCTTGCTGGCGATTGCCGCGCTGCTGTTCTTCGGCGGCGACAACCTGTTCGGTTTCTCCATTGCGCTGTTCATTGGTGTGATGGCGGGTACTTACTCGTCGATCTACATCGCCAACGTGGTGTTGATCTGGCTGAACCTGAGCACCGAGGATCTGATTCCTCCTGCGGTCACTGACACGGAAGTGGACGATCGCCCGTAAGGCTTCGGTTTCACCCGTCACAGCTGAAAAGGCGCGAGTTGAACTCGCGCCTTTTTTTGTGCTCCAAGGCTGGGAGAAGCGCGGATTAATCCGCTTGTGATGGTCAGGAGGTTCAAGTGAACAAATCGATGCTGGTTGGTGCGGTATTGGGTGCTGTCGGTGTAACTGCCGGTGGTGCGGTCGCCACCTACAGCTTGGTAAAAAGTGGCCCTGAGTATGCGCAAGTATTGGCCGTGGAGCCGGTCAAGACCCAAATCAAGACCCCGCGTGAAGTGTGCAAGGACGTCACCGTGACTCGGCAGAAGCCAGTCCAGGACCAGCACCAGATCGCCGGTACCGTGCTGGGTGCCGTAGCCGGTGGCCTGCTGGGTAACCAGATCGGCGGCGGCAACGGCAAGAAAATCGCCACCGTGGCGGGTGCGGCCGGTGGTGGTTATGCCGGTAACAAGATTCAGGAAGGCATGCAGGAACGCGACACCTACACCACCACCCAGACTCGCTGCAACACGGTCAATGACATCAGTGACAAGGTGGTAGGCTACGACGTTCGCTACATGCTCGACGGCAAAGAAGGCAAAGTCCGCATGGATCGCGACCCGGGCAACCAGATTCCGGTGAGCAAGGAAGGCCAACTGATCCTGGGCCAGAACGAACCGGCCCAATGATCCAAGCGCTATAAAAAAGCACCCTTCGGGGTGCTTTTTTGTGCCCCTA
>NZ_ATLN01000086.1:0-3842 GCF_000416195.1 Pseudomonas sp. CFII68 | reverse complement strand
CCTTCGCGAGCAAGCCCGCTCCCACAGGGGACGCGTCCGGCAGGAGTTATCCGCGCTTGATCAATCCCCACGCCCCCAAGACCGTCGGCACCCCTAAACCCACCCAGCTCACCGCATCCCAGACGCCGTCACCGAGTAATGCGCTGAACAGCCCTGCCGCACTGAGCGCACCAATCATCAGGGGAAGACCAAACACCTTCCAGAAACTCGACTGCCGAGGCCTCACGAGAGGACCTGCGCACCAACGGTCGCACGCTTGGCCGCTTTACGCCGCACCAGCCACAGGTAAACGCCGCTGCCGAGGACGATGATGGTCAGTACATCGAGGGTCGCCCAGAAGATCTGCATTGGCCGGCCACCGTAGTCGCCGAAGTGCAACGGCAGGGACAGGCTCATGACGTCCATGTACCACGGCCGTTCGGCGACGGCGGTGACGTCCAGGGTGGTGGCATCGATCAGCACCGGCGTGAGCAGGTGCGAGGTCAGGTGGGTGTCACCCTTCATGAAGACGCTGTAGTGGTGCTCGCTGGAGAACAGCGTGCCGGGGAAGGCGATGAAACTCGGCTCCATGCCCGGCGCGACGTCCTTGGCGATGTCCAGCAACCGGGTGGCCGGCGCCAACTGGGTCAGCGGCGGGGCGTTGCGGTAGGGTTCGACCATGGCGCTGAGGCTGTCGTTGCGCCACGCGGCGATGATCAGGTCGGCGCAGGCGGCGATCACGCCAGTGACGCCCACGGTCAGCGCCCAGACCAGTGTGACCACGCCGATCAGGTTATGCAGGTCGAGCCAGCGCAGGCGCGTGGATTTGTCCTGGCGTACCGTGGCGAACTTCAAGCGACGCATGAACGGCAGGTACAGGACCACCCCGGAGACGATGGCAATCACGAACAGCAGGCCCATGAACGCCAGCAGCAACTTGCCCGGCAGCCCGGCGAACAGGTCCACGTGCAGGCGCAGCATGACCATCATGAAACCGCCATTGGCCGAGGGCATTTCCAGGGCCTCGCCGGTACGCCCATCGAGCATGAAGGTGTGGGAGGCATTGGGTTCGGTGCCCGGTGTAGGCGCCATGATGGTGATGACGCCGTTGGGCTCGTCATCGTCCCAGCCAAAATACTGGACCACTTCGCCTGGACGGTGAGCCTTGGCTTTTTCCACCAGTTGTTGCAGGTCCAGCGGCGGCGTGTCGGCGGGCATTTCCCGAAGCTGCGGGGCGTCGCCCAGCAGGTGTTCAATTTCATGGTGGAAGATCAATGGCAGCCCGGTGATCGCCAGCATCAGCAGGAACACCGTGCAGATCAGGCTGGTCCAGGTGTGGACGAAGGACCAGCGGCGGATGGTTTTGCTTTTCATGAGCGATCCGGATGCAAAAGGGCACCTTGTGGCGAGGGGTATCTGTGGGAGCAAGGCTTGCCCGCGAAACAGGCGATGCGGTCTTTCTGAAACCGAGTCGCCTCCATCGCGGGCAAGCCTTGCTCCCACATAGTGCCCGCTAAAGTGGGTATGCAAATGCTAACCGTTTACCATTTGTAATTCACGCTGGCGACGACGTTGCGTTGGTCGCCATAGTAGCAGTAGAAGCCGTCGCAAGTGGACAGATAGTCCTTGTTGAAGAGGTTCTTCGCGTCCACCGCCACCGTGACCCCCTTGAGGGTCTTGTTCAAACGGCCCAGGTCGTAATGGGCCGAGGCGTCGTACACGGTGTAGGAACCGACATGGCCCCAGTCGGTGTTGGTGGTGTTGCCGTAGGTGTCGCCGACATAACGCACACCGGCGCCGATACCGAAGCCATCCAGCGGGCCGTTATGCCAGGTGTAGTCCGCCCAGGCGGTGGCCTGGTTGCGTGGCACCTGGGCCATGCGCTGGCCTTTTTCCGCCGCCGTGCCTTTGGTGATTTCGCTGTCGTTGTAGGTGTAGGAGCCGATGAGCTTGAGGTTGTCGGTCACGTCGCCCGAGGCTTCCAGTTCCAGGCCACGTACCTGGACTTCTCCCACCTGGCGGGTGACGTTGTTTTCGGTGACGGAGTTGTTTTTCTGGGTCAGGTCGAACACCGCAGCGGTCAGCAGGGTCTTGGTGCCGGGTGGCTGGTACTTGATACCCGCTTCGTATTGTTCGCCTTCGGTGGGTTTGAACGCTTCGGTGCTGTTGACGGTTGAACCTGCCGCCGCCTGGAACGACTGGGCGAAGGAAATGTACGGCGTCACACCGTTATCGAAGACATAGCTCAGTGCCGCGTTGCCGCTGAATTTCTTGTCGCGCTGGGTGTTGGTCGCATCGTTCAGGTTGTGGAACACGGTGCCGGTGTGAATCCAGTCCTCACGACCGCCGAGGGTCAGGCGCCAGTTGTCCAGGGCGATCTGGTCCTGGACGTACAGGCCGGTCTGGTGGGTTTTCTGGTTGTAGTCGTACATGGTGAAGTACTGGACGTTGGAGAAATCCTGTCCGTAGGTCGGGTTGTTGACGTTGCTGGTCGGCACGCCAGTCGAACCCCAATCCCAGTGCGAATTACTGTTGGAGCGCTGGTGGTCCAGGCCCAGCAGCAGGGTGTGGCTGAGGGCGCCGGTCTGGAAGTCGGCCTGGAAGTTGTTGTCCACAGCGAACTGGCTGATGTCTTCGTCAATTACACTGGCACTGCGCTTGATGGTGCCATCGGCGCTCACCGCTTCATCAGGACCGGCCGGCGAGAATTGCCCGCCGGCGGAGATGCCCTGGGTTTCCAGGTCGCTCTTGGTGTAGCGCAGGTTCTGGCGGAACTGCCAGGTGTCGTTCAGGCGATGTTCAAACGCATAGCCGAGGGCGTAGTAGGTACGGTCGTAGAATTCCCAGTCCGGGTCGCCGAGGTTCTTGTGGTGGGAAATCTTGCCCGCTGGCGAGGACAGCTTGGTGCCTTGCAGCGGCAGGAATTGCCCGGTGATACCGGTGTCGTCGCGGGTGTATTGCGACAGGAAGGTCAGGCGGGTGTCGTCGTTGATGTTCCAGGTCAGGCTCGGCGCGAGGTTGTAGCGCTTGTCCGGGATGTGATCGACCTGGGCGTTGCTGTCGCGCACGGTGCCGCTGAGCCGATAGAGGAACTGGCCTTCGTCATCGACTTTGCCGGTGCTGTCGAAGTTGATCTGCTTATGTTCGTAGCTGCCGGCCTGCAACTCGACTTCATTGCTGCTTTCGGCCTGTGGCCGACGGCTGACCATGTCCAGCATGCCGCCCGGCGGCGTCTGGCCGTAGACCGAAGAGGCCGGGCCACGCAGCACGGCAATGCGCTCCAGGTTCCAGGGCTCGATTTTCGGCGTGATGTAGTTGCCTTTGGGCAGCGGCAGGCCATCGAGGAATTGGGTCGGTATGAAGCCACGGACCAACAGCCAGTCGTTGCGCGAATCCGAACCGTAGCCGCTGCTCTGCACGCCAGCGGTGTAGCGCAGGGCGTCATTGAGGTTGAGAACCGAACGGTCTTCCATCTGTTGGCGCGTGACCACCGAGACGGAGCGCGGCAGTTCGACAATCGGCGTATCCGTCTTGGTCCCGGCGGCGGTGCGGGTGGCGACGTAGCCCTCGGTCGGGCCCCACGCGGTTTCGCTGAGGCCGGCACCGATCACACTGGTTTCCGGCAAGGCCATGACGCCTTCAGGCACCGCCACCAGGCTGTAGGTGCCGGCGCTGCTTTGTTCCAGTTGCAGGCCGGTGCCGCGCAAGGCCTCGCGCAATGCGCCGGTGGCGTCGAACTGGCCCTGGACCGGAGCCGAGGTTTTGCCCGAGGCCAGGGACGGATTCAGGCTCAGGGCGAGGCCGGCCTGGCTGGCGATCTGGTTCAGGGTGCTGGCCAGTGGCGCGGCGGGCAGGTTGTAGGT